>JBEBVF010000036.1:0-25307 GCA_040392885.1 Paracoccus sp. (in: a-proteobacteria)
TGGCCAAGCGCCTGAAGGACCGCGAGAAAAAGCGGGTGCTGATGGCATCGCTGGACACCAACCGCCCGGCGGCGATGGAGCAGCTGGCGATTCTCGGCACCCAGATCGGCGTCGACACGCTGCCGATCGTGCCCGGCCAGACCGCCGTGCAGATCGCCCAGCGCGCGAAACAGCAGGCGGCACTTGGCGGCTATGATGTCTACATGCTGGACACCGCCGGCCGGCTGCATATCGACGATGTGCTGATGGACGAGGTGCAGGCGGTCCGCGACATCGCCAGCCCGCGTGAGATCCTGCTGGTCGTCGACGGGCTGACGGGTCAGGACGCGGTGAACGTCGCCACCGAATTCGATGCCAAGGTCGGCATCTCCGGCGTGGTGCTGACCCGGATGGACGGCGACGGCCGCGGCGGCGCGGCGCTGTCGATGCGCGCCGTGACCGGCAAGCCGATCCGCTTCGTCGGCCTGGGCGAAAAAATGGACGCGCTGGAGCCGTTCGATGCCAGCCGCGTCGCCGGCCGCATCCTCGGCATGGGCGACATCGTGGCCCTGGTCGAGAAGGCCCAGGAGGTTCTGGAGGCCGAACAGGCCGAGCGCATGATCAAGCGCTTCCAGAAAGGCATGTTCAACATGAATGACATGCGCAGCCAGCTGGAGCAGATGCTGAAGATGGGCGGCATGCAGTCGATCATGGGCATGATGCCGGGCATGAACAAGATGGCCAAGCAGGCCGAGGCCGCCGGTTTCGACGACAGCGCCCTGCGCCGCCAGATCGCGCTGATCAACTCGATGACCAAGCGCGAGCGCGCCAATCCCGAACTGTTGCAGGCCAGCCGCAAGAAGCGCATCGCCGCCGGTGCCGGTCTCGACGTGGCCGAGCTGAACAAGCTGCTGAAGATGCAGCGGCAGATGGCCGACACCATGAAGAAGCTGGGCAAGATGAAGGGCGGCATGCTGCGCCAGGCGATGAAGGCGATGACCGGCAAGGGCGGCGGCCTGCCCGACCTGGCCGATGCCGACCCGGCCAAGATGGCCGAGGCCGCCAAGCTGTTGCAGGACCCCAAGGGCATCGGCGGACAGCTGGGCGGGTTGCAGCTGCCCGGCGGGCTGTCGGGGCTGTTCGGCAAGAAATGATGCCGGCCTCGCCCTCTCCCGTGCTGGAGGCGCTGCGCGCCGCGGTGCCGGTGATCCGCACCGAGCGGCTGGTGCTGCGCGCGCCGCGGCTGGAGGATGCGGAGCTGATGATCGCCTATATGGCCGGGCCGCGCAGCCATGGGGATGGCGGGCCGCTGGCCCCGAACGCGGTCTGGGAGCTGCTGTTTCGCGGCACCGGCCAGTGGTTGCTGCGCGGCTATGGGCAATGGCATGTGGACGATGCCGAGACCGGACGCTTCATCGCCCGCATCGGCCTGTTCCACCCGCCGAGCTGGCCCGAGGCCGAACTGGCCTGGGCGATGCTGGCGCCGGAGGCCGAGGGCAAGGGGCTGGCGCTGGAAGGCGCCCTGGCCGCGCGCGCAGCGGCCGCCCGGCTCTGGGGCATCACCCGACCGATCAGCTCGATCAAGGCCGGCAACAGCCGCTCGATCCGGCTGGCCGAGCGCATGGGCGCGGTGCTGGAGGGCGAGCGCGACACCATCTATGGCCCGATGCAGACATGGCGCCACCCGCAGACCCGACCGGAGGCCGCCGCATGAGCATCACCCTGACCGCCACCCCGGTGCTGGAAACCGAACGCCTGACCCTGCGCGCGCCGCAGGCCGGCGACTGGCCGGCCTATCGCGACTTTGCACTGACCGAGCGCGCCCGCTTCGTCCGCGCCCCCGATTTCGACGAGGAGCGCGCCTGGCGCGCCTTTGCCGCCATGATCGGGCATTGGGTGCTGCGCGGCTGGGGCAGCTTCGTGTTCACCCGCAAGGGCGAGGCGCGGGCCCTGGGCATGGTCGGCCCCTGGTTCCCGCAGGGCTGGCCGGAGCGCGAGATCCTGTGGATGGCCTGGGACACGCAATGCGAGGGCAAGGGCTATGTCGCCGAGGCGGTCGCCGCCACGCTCGACCATGTCTTCGGCACCCTGGGCTGGGACACCGCGGTCAGCTATATCGACCCGCAGAACGCCCGTTCGATCCGGCTGGCCGAACGGCTGGGGGCGGTGGCCGATCCCGATGCGCCGACCTCGCGCCTGGTCGAAAGCCCCGATCTCGTCACCTATCGCCACCCTGCCCGGAGGCCCGCATGACGACCCCGCCCCAGACGACCGCCGCCGAGACCTCCGACGATGCCGTGGCCCGCGCCGCCGCGCTGCTGGCCGAACATCGCGCCAGCATCGACCGGCTGGACGCCATCCTCGTCTATACGCTGGCCGAGCGCTTCAACCACACCAAGCAGGTGGGCGCCCTGAAGGCCCGCCACGATCTTCCCCCGTCCGATCCGGCGCGCGAGGCCGCCCAGATCGCCCGGCTGGAAACCCTTGCCCGCGAGGCCAATCTCGACCCGGATTTCGCGCGCAAGTTCCTGGCCTTCGTGATCGCCGAGGTGATCCGGCATCACGAGACCTTCCAATCCTAGGGCGGGTTCCCCCCTCCCCCATCCGCGCCATTTCAAAGGAGAAAACCAAATGGCTATGAAGATCCGTCTGGCCCGTGGCGGCAGCAAGAAGCGCCCGCATTACGCCATCGTCGCCTGCGATTCGCGCATGCCGCGCGACGGTCGCTTCCTGGAGAAGCTGGGCACCTACAACCCGCTGCTGCCCAAGGACAGCGAGGACCGGGTGAAGATGGATGTCGAGCGCGTGCAATACTGGCTGGGCCAGGGCGCGCAGCCGACCGACCGCGTGGTGCGCTTCCTCGAGGCCGCCGGCCTGCGCGAGAAGGCCACCCGCGCCAACCTGAAGAAGGGCACCCCGGGCAAGGCCGCGCAGGAGCGTGCCGCCAAGCGCGCCGAGCGCGAGGCCGCCGCCAACGCCCCGGCCGAAGCCGCGGCCGACGCGGAATAAGACGGGCCGGGGTGGCGCGGCGCGCTGCGCTGCCCACCCCGCCGCATGGCAAGCACGCTGCCCCGGTGCGATCCTCGCGCCGGGGCAGCAGGCATGACGCGAGAGGGACCGAGGAGGACCAGCATGACCGGACCGGATGACAGGATCTGCGTCGGCGCCATCGCCGGCGCCTTCGGGGTGCGCGGCGAGGTGCGGCTGAAGAGCTTTACCGCCGAGCCGCGCGCCATCGCCGATTACGGCCCGCTGACCACCGAGGACGGGCGGCGCAGCTTTGCCGTCACCCTGACCCGCCCGGTCACCGGCGGCTTCGGCGCCCGTCTCTCCGGCATCGCCATCCGCGAGGAGGCCGAGGCGCTGAAGGGCGTCACCCTCTGGGCCGCGCGCGCGGCGCTGCCCAGCCTGCCGGACGACGAGTTCTATCATGCCGACCTAATCGGGCTGGCGGTGTTCGATCCCGGCGGGGCGCCGCTGGGACAGGTGCGGGCGATCCACGACCACGGCGCCGGCGACATCCTGGAGGTCGCCGGGCCGGAGGGGGTGCTGCTGCTGCCCTTCACCCGCGCCGTGGTGCCGACCGTGGACCTGGCCGCCGGCCGCATCGTCGCCGACCCGCCCGGATCGGACGAATGAGCGCCGCCGACACCCCCGCCGCCGATACCGCCCCGCCGCCGCCCACCCCCTGGCGGGCCGAGATCGTCACCCTGTTTCCCGAGGCCTTTCCCGGCACGCTCGGCCTGTCGCTGACCGGCAAGGCGCTGGCCGAGGGGCTGTGGTCGCTGCGCACCATCTTCCTGCGCGAGTTCGGCATCGGCAGGCATCGCAATGTCGACGACACCCCGGCCGGGGGCGGCGCCGGCATGGTCATCCGCGCCGACGTGCTGGATGCGGCGCTGGAGACCGCCACGCCGGGCCTGCCGGTGATCTATCTGTCGCCGCGCGGCCGGCCCTTCACCCAGGCCCGGGCGCGCGCGCTGGCGCAGGGCCCCGGCGTCACGCTGATCTGCGGCCGCTTCGAGGGCGTGGACCAGCGGCTGCTGGACGAGCGCGCGGTCGAAGAAATAAGTATCGGCGACTATGTCCTGACCGGAGGCGAGCTGGCGGCACAGGTCTTGATCGACGCCAGCATCCGCCTTATACCGCGCGTGCTGGGGAATCAGGCGTCCTTGGCCGAGGAATCCTTTTCCGACGGTCTGCTCGAACATCCGCAGTATACGAGGCCCGCCTTGTGGAAGGACCGCGCGATTCCCGACATCCTGTTGTCGGGCAACCACGCGGCCATTCGGCATTGGCAGGCGGACGAAGCCGCAAGGCTGACCAAGCAACGCCGCCCCGACCTGTGGCGGGCCTACGTCGAACGTATGGACCCGGCAAAGGACCGACAGCTCTCGGGCGCATCAGACCAATCGCGGGACTACCGCGAGCAACAGAAGGATCCAGCGCGATGAACCTGATCGCCCAGATCGAGGCCGAGCAGATTGCCGCCCTCGACAAGAAACTCCCCGATTTCAAGGCCGGCGACACCGTGCGCGTCGGCTACAAGGTGACCGAGGGCACCCGCACCCGCGTGCAGATGTATGAAGGCGTCTGCATCTCGCGCAAGGGCGGCGGCATCGGTGCCTCCTTCACCGTGCGCAAGATCAGCTTCGGCGAGGGCGTCGAGCGGGTGTTCCCGCTCTATTCGACCAACATCGACTCGATCGAGGTCGTGCGCCGTGGCCGCGTCCGCCGCGCCAAGCTGTACTACCTGCGCGACCGTCGCGGCAAATCCGCCCGCATCGCCGAGGTCACCAACTTCAAGCCCAAGGCCGGCAAGGCCGACGTCACCATCTGAGAGAGGGCCCGGCCATGAAAAGCGGCATCCATCCCGAATACCACACCATCACGGTCAAGCTGACCGATGGCAGCACCTACGAGACCCGCTCCACCTGGGGCAAGGAAGGCGAAACCCTGTCGCTGGACATCGACCCGTCCTCGCACCCGGCCTGGACCGGCGGCTCGGCGCGGCTGATGGACACCGGCGGGCGCGTCTCGCGGTTCAAGAACAAATATGCCGGCCTCGGCTTCTGATCCCGCCTGAGGCTTTGTTTCCGCGCCGCCCCTGTCCCCGGGGGCGGCGTTTTCGTCTGGAGAGAGACGCGCCATGTCCGATCACGCCCCGAAAGCCCGCAAGCCCGCCGGTGCGCCGGGAAAATCCCGCAAGCCCGCCTGGGTGATCGACAAGGAGCGCGCCCGCCGCGCCGGTGCCGCCGAGACCGTATGGCTGTTCGGCCTGCATGCGGTGCGCGATGCGCTGCTGAACCCGGCGCGCGAGCGGCTGCGGCTGGTGCTGACCCAGAATGCGGCGCAGCGTCTGGCCGATGCGCTGCCGGCGGCCGGGCTGGAACCCGAGATCACCGATCCCCGAACCTTTGACCGCGCGGTGCCGCTGCCGCCGGAAAGCGTCCACCAGGGCGCCGCGCTGGAGGTGAAGCCCCTGCACTGGGGCAGCCTGTCCGAGGTGGCGCTGCGCGAGGGCGCGCCGGGGGCGCCGCCGCTGGTGGTGGCGCTGGACCGGGTGACCGATCCGCATAACGTCGGCGCCATCCTGCGCTCGGCCGAGGTGTTCGGCGCGCGCGCGGTGATCGCCCCCGCCCGCCATTCCGCACCGGAGACCGGGGCGCTGGCCAAGTCGGCCTCCGGCGCGCTGGAGCGCCAGCCCTATCTGCGGGTGCCGAACCTGGCCGAGGCGCTGATCGCGCTGCAACAGATGGGCTATACCGTGATCGGGCTGGACGGCGAGGCCGAGGAGGACCTGCCGGCCCTGCTGGCCCGCGCGCCGAAGGGCGCGGCGATCTGTGTGGTGCTGGGTGCCGAGGGGCCGGGCCTGCGCGAGCGCACCCGCGAGACCTGCGATTTCATCGCCCGGATTCCGTTTGCGGGCGGCTTCGGCTCGCTCAACGTGTCGAATGCGGCGGCGGTGGCGCTCTACGCGGCCAGCCAGCGGGGGTGAGCGGGCACGGCACCCTGCACCGGCAGGCCCCGGCACCTCCCCATTGCGTCGCGACGCCCGTGGGGTGCGTGCCTGCCCGCACCCTTCGCGCCCCGGCGTTGCGCCAGGCACACAGGGTTTCACATCAGCGTGCCGGCGCGCGGCGAATCGTTGATCCGGGGCCGGCGCGGGTCCATCTCTGGACTCGTTCCGATGCGCCGGGTCTGCCTCCCCGGCGCCCGTCCTGCCCCTCCGCTGCCAAGACAAGTGCCATGACCATCGCCGTATCCCGTCGCCAGTTCATGCTTTCCTGCTCGGCCCTGCCGGTGCTGGGGATGGCCCCGGCCGCGCTCGCGGCGGACTGGGCACTCGACGGCTATGATCCGGTGGCGCTGCGGCGCGAGGCGCGGGCCATTCCCGGCGCCAGCGCCATCTATACCCATTGGCGCGGCAAGGTCTGGCATTTCGCCTCCGAGGACAATCGCGCCGCCTTCGAGGCCAATCCGCGCGCCTATGCGCCGGGCTTCGACGGGCTGTGCCCGATCGCGCTGGAGGAAGGCCGCCCGAGCCAAGGCGATCCCCATCACGTCGTCATCATCGGCGAGCGCGTCTACCTGACCCGTTCCGAGGCAGCGCGCAACCGGCTGCTCGAGGATCCGCGCGGCGTGCTGATGGCCGCCAAGGCCAGCTGGCTGCGGCTGGGGCACTGATCCCCGGCCTGCCCTTTCGCTACATGCGGCTGTCTTCGCTGACCTTGCCATCGGGTGGCAGGTCGCCGGGCCCGTAGGTCGCCCAGCAGCAATCCGTCGCCGGCGCCGGCAGGTCGGCGGGCACATGGTCCAGATGCATCACCGCCTTGGCGATGAAATAGCCGGTCACCGGCGCCACCAGCACCACGAACAGGGTAATCAGCAGCTCGTGCCAGCTCCACCAGCCTAGGAACAGCGGGTTGTAGAGCATCGAGGCCAGCAGCACCCCGCCCACGCCCAGCGTCGCCGATTGCGTCGGGCCGTGCAGGCGCTTCATCGGGTCGTCCAGCTTGACCAGCGCATAGGAGCCGAACAGCCCGAACAGGCCACCCACCACCAGCAGCGCCGAGACCAGGATTTCCGCCAGGATCATCATGCCCGCCCCCTATTCGATGATATTGCCGCGCAGCAGGAATTTTGCATAGGCCACCGTCGAGACGAAGCCGGTCATGGCAAAGAGCAGCGCGGCCTCGAAATAGACGCCGGTGCCGTTGCGCATCCCGAACAGGCACAACAGCGCGATGGCGTTGAGCGCCATGGTGTCCAGCGCCAGGATGCGGTCGGGCACCCCCGGCGCGATCACCACCCGGTAGAGGTTGCACAGCAGCGCCAGCCCGAAGCAGGCAAAGGCGAAATTGACGGCAAGGCCGATCATGCCGGTCATGGAAAGATCTCCTTCAGCCGCGATTCGTAGCGGGCCTTGATGTCGGCCACCACGGCCTCCGGGTCCGGCGCATGCAGGCAATGCACCAGCAGGCAGCGATGGTCCTCCGACAGGTCGCAGCTCAGCGTGCCGGGGGTCAGGGTGATGGTGGCGGCCAGCGCGGTGATCGCCTCGGGGCGGGTCAGGTCCAGCGGCACGCAGATCCAGGCCGGGCGGAAATCGCGGTTGGGCACGAACAGCACCAGCCGTGTCACCTCGATATTGGCCTTCACGATGTCCCACAGCACCAGCAGCAGATAGGCGGCGGCCTTCAGCGGACGCAGCCGGCCGGGGCGGTCGGGCCAGTAGATCGCAGTCACCAGCGGCAGCAGCAGGCCGAGGATCACCGCAAAGACCAGCGAGCCCCAGGCGAAGCGGTTGACCAGCATCATCCAGACCGCGATCAGCGCCACGGTCAGATAGGGATAGGGCAACAGGCGGCGGATCATTTCACCCCCACCTGGTTGCGCAGCACGGCGTCGATGTAATGCGAGGGCTGGTGAAGCTGTGCGGCGGTGGCCTCGGCGGCGCGGGCCAGCGGCCCGGCGGCCAGTACCATCGCCACCAGCGCCGCGATCAGCAGCCCGGTCGCGGTCAGCGCCAGCGCCGGGGCCGGCGCCTCCGCGGCCAGCACCACCCCGTCATCGAGGACCGGCGCGGCGGGCGGGCTGCCCGGCTCCTCGGCCTTCCAGAACACCAGGCTGCCGGCGCGGATGAAGCCGACCAGCACCAGCAGCGAGGTGACGAGGACGAAGCCCCAGACCCACCATTGCCAGGCATGGCCGGCAAAGGCGTCGAGGATCAGCAGCTTGCCCGGAAAGCCCGAAAGCGGCGGCAGGCCGGCCACGGCGATGGCGACGGCAAAGAACAGCGCACCGACCAGCCCGGCCTGGGCGATGGGCGCGCGCGGGCGCAGCCAGCCGTCGCCGCCGCGCCGGGCGGTGATCAGGTCGGCGACCAGGAACAGCGCCGCCGAGGCCAGCGCCGAATGCGGCAGGTACCACAGCGCCGCCGCCGTGGTCTGCGGGGTGAAGGGCGCCACCGCGATCATCAGCGTGCCCACCGAGCCGATGGTGGCCCAGGCCGCCAGCCGCGACAGGTTGCGCGCCCCCAGCACGCCCAGTTGCCCGGCGAGCAGCGTCAGCAGCGCCGCCGGCAGCAGGATGTCGGAGACCAGCGGCCCCGACTGGCCCTCGGCCGGGAAGATCAGGGTGAAGAAGCGGATGATGCCGTAGACGCCGACCTTGGTCATGATCGCGAACAGCGCCGCCACCGGCCCCGGTGCATCGGCATAGGTCGAGGGCAGCCAGAAATGCAGTGGCACCAGCGCCGCCTTGACGGCGAAGACCAGCATCATCAGCACCGCCCCCACCCGCAGCAGCGCCGTGTCCGAGGCCGGCAGCATCGCCACCTTCTCGGCCAGGTCGGCCATGTTCAGCGTGCCGGTCACCGCATAGATCGTGCCCAGCGCCGCCAGGAACAGGGTCGAGCCGACCAGGTTGTAGACGATATACTGCAAGCCGGCGCGCAGCCGCATCTCGCCGCCGCCATGGATCATCAGCCCGTAGGAGGCGATCAGCAGGATCTCGAAGAATACGAACAGGTTGAAGGCATCGCCGGTCAGGAAGGCGCCGCAGATGCCCATCAGCTGGAACTGCCACAGCGCATGGAAATGCCAGCCCTTGCGATCCCAGCCGGCGCCGATGGCATAGAGCTGCACCGCCAGCGCCAGCAGCGCGGTCAGGAACACCATCATCGCCGCCAGCCGGTCGAGGACCAGGGTGATGCCGAAGGGCGCCGCCCAGTTGCCCATGCGATAGACCACGACCTCGCCCGAGGCGGCCTGCCACAGCAGCAGGCAGGAGGTGGCCAGCAGCAGCACGGTGCCGGCGGTCGAGAACACCCGCTGCAACAGCAGGTCGTGGCGCATCCACAGCACGATCAGCGGCCCGATCACGGCCGGCAGGATGATCGGAACGACAAGCCAGTGGTTCACGCGCGCGGGTCCTTCTCGGCTGCGGGCCCGGCGGCGGGACCCTCGCGGTCGGCCGGCGGCAGGTCGATGCGGTCGTCGCCCCCGGCCACGAAGGCGCCCAGCGCCATCATCAGCGTCACCGCGCTCATGCCGAAGCCGATGACGATGGCGGTCAGCACCAGCGCCTGCGGCAGCGGGTCGGTATAGCCCGCCTGCCCCGGCACCTGCCCGCCCAGCAGCGGCGGCATGTTCACCGCCAGCCGGCCGGTGCTGACCAGGAACAGGTTGATCGCATAGGACAGCATGGCGGTGCCCAGCACCACCGCAAAGCTGCGCCGGCGCAGGATCAGATAGACCCCGGCCGCCGACAGGGTGCCGATCAGGCTGGCAACCAGCAGTTCCATCAATGGCCCCCTTCCATGGCCGGCGGCACGTCCTCGCCCCGGCGTTCGGCCAGCGCCCCGGCCTGCGCCCGGCGCGAGATGCGGCTGAGCGAATGCAGCGCCAGCATCACCGCCCCCACCACGCAGAGGAACACCCCGAGGTCGAAGCCCATGGCGGTGGCCAGCTCGATCGGCTCCAGCCCCGGCAGGTGCAGATAGCCATAGGTGCTGGTCAGGAACGGCTTCGCAGCGAACCAGGCGCCCCAGCCGGTGACGCCGGCCACGATCACCCCCATGCCGATCAGCCCGTGATAGGGAAAGCGCAGCCGGTCCTGCACCCAGGTGAAGCCAGAGGCCATGTAATGCATCAGCAGCGCCACCGACACCACCAGCCCGGCGATGAAGCCGCCGCCCGGCGCATTGTGGCCGCGCAGGAAGATATAGAGGCCGACCATCAGCGCGAAGGGCAGGATGACCCGCGTCACCGCCACCATCAGCAGCGGATGCGCATCCCCGGCCCGGCCCGGCAGCGCCCGCCAGCGGGTCAGCCGGCGCCCGGCGCGGCCGGTCAGCAGCGCCTCGGTCAGGGCAAAGATGGTCAGTGCGGCGATGCCCAGCACGGTGATCTCGCCAAAGGTATCATAGCCGCGGAAGTCCACCAGGATCACGTTGACCACATTGTCGCCGCCGCCGAGGCTGTGGCTGTTCTCCAGCATGTAGCCGGAGATGGTGTCGAAGGCGAAATCGCGGCGCATCAGCGCATAGGCCAGCCCGCCGAAGCCAAGGCCGGTCAGCGTGGCCACGAAGGCATCGGTACCGCGGCGGCGGTTGCCGCTCTCGACCGCGGTGCGGCGGGGCAGGAAATAAAGGACCAGCAGCATCAGCAGCACCGTCACCACCTCGACGGTGATCTGGGTCAGCGCCAGGTCGGGGGCGGAGAGATAGACGAAGGTCAGCGAGACCATCAGCCCGACGATGGCGATCAGCACCAGTGCCAGCACCCGGTTGCGGTGGAAGGCCACCATGCAGCCGGTGGCGATCATCGCCATGATCCAGCCGGCCAGCACCACCGGCGGCACCGGCAGCATCGGCCGCACCTCCGGCCCGGCCTCGCCGCTGGCAAAGGCCAGCGCGCCGCCGGCCACGATCACCAGGCACAGCACCGCCAGCGCCCGGCCCATGGAACCATTGGTCAGCCAGTCGGTGACATCGCGCGCCCCGCGACTGCCGAGACCCACCAGCCCCTCATAGGCGGATTTGGCCTCCCAGGCCGGCAGGCCGGCCACCAGGGCGGCAAGTCCGCGCCACAGCACCAGCAGCGCCAGGCCGCCCAGAACCGCCACCGCCGACAGCAGCAGTGCCGTGTTCACCCCATGCCACAGCGCCAGATGCACCGCCTGGGGCGTGCCGGTCACCGCCGTGGCCGAGGCCGCGACCAGCCAGCCGACCATGGTTTGCGGCGCCAGCCCGATCAGCACCACCAGCACCACCAGCACCAGCGGCGGCAGCCACAGGCCGGCGCCGCCCTCGTGCGGGGCGTGGGGATAGTCCGGCCGCTGCGGCCCGAGGAAGGCGGCGGTCAGGAAGCGCAGCGAATAGGCGACCGAGAATACCGCGCCCAGCACCGCCAGCGCCGCCACGATCCAGCCATTGCCCGCCCAGGCGGTGCCCAGCGCCTCCGCCAGCATCATCTCCTTGCTGATGAAGCCGTTGAGCGGCGGGATGCCGGCCATGGACAGCGAGGCGACCGCCGTCAGCACGAAGGTTACCGGCATCAGCCGCCGCAAGCCGCCGAGCCGGGCCAGCGACTGGGTGCCGGTGCCGTGGTCGATATTGCCGGCACAAAGGAACAGCGCCGCCTTGAAGGTGGCGTGGTTGATGATGTGGAACACGGCGGCGGTGGCGGCGGCCTCGGTGCCGAAGCCCAGCAGCATGGTGATGAAACCCAGATGCGAGACCGTCGAGAAGGCCAGCAGCGCCTTGATATTGTCGCGAAACAGCGCGATGCCGGCGCCCATCACCATGGTCACCAGCCCGGTGGTGGCGACCAGGTAGAACCATTCCGGGGTGCCGGCCAGCACCGGCCACAGCCGCGCCATCAGGAAGATGCCGGCCTTCACCATGGTCGCGGAATGCAGATAGGCCGAGACCGGCGTCGGCGCCGCCATCGCCTTGGGCAGCCAGAAATGGAACGGGAACTGCGCCGATTTGGTGAAGGCGCCGATCAGGATCAGCACCAGCGCCGGCAGATAGAGCGGCGAGGCCTGGATGGCCTCGCGCGCGCCGAGGATCTCGGAAATGGTGAAGCTGCCGGCCAGATGGCCGAGGATCAGCATGCCGGCGATCATCGCCAGCCCGCCCATGCCGGTGACCACCAGCGCCATGCGCGCGCCCTGCCGCCCCTCCGGCAGATGGCGCCAGAAGCCGATCAGCAGGAAGGAGGACAGCGACGTGACCTCCCAGAACACCAGCAGCAGCAGGATGTTGTCCGACAGCACGATGCCCAGCATCGCGCCCTGGAACAGCATCAGATAGGTGAAGAACGGCCCTGCCGGGTCGCGGCGGTCCAGATAGAAGCGGGCATAAGTGATGATCAGCAGGCCGATGCCGAGGATCAGGATGCCGAACAGCAGGCTGAGCCCGTCGATGCGGAATTCGGCATTCATGCCCAGCTGCGGCAGCCAGTCCAGGCGCGAGGCCACCGCCTGCCCCGCCATCACCGCCGGAATGTGCAGGCCCAGCCCGATCAGCGCCAGCAGGGTGACCAGCCCGCAGGCCAGCGCCGCCACATCGCGCCCGGCCCGCACCAGCAGGCCCGGCAGCAAGGCGCCGCAAAACGGCAGCAACGCGATCAAAGCTGGCGACATCGGCCCTGCGTCCCCGGTTCCATGACGGTTCAATCCCGCCCCTTTCGCCCTGTTTTTCGGGTCATAGCCCCCAAGTCAAGCGCAAGCGGGGCGGCGGGCGCGGCAAATTCCGCACCGTCCGACCTCACGCCGCCATGAACAATCCGTGAGGCGGGCACGAAAAAGGGGCGCCCCGCAAAGGGCGCCCCGATCCGTGGTCCGTTGGCCGGCGGCCGATTACATCATGCCGCCCATGCCGCCCATGCCGCCCATGTCGGGCATGCCGCCGGCGGCGCCCTTGGGTTCCGGCTTGTCGGCGATCATCGCCTCGGTGGTGATCAGCAGGCCGGCCACCGACGCGGCGTCTTCCAGCGCGGTGCGCACGACCTTGGCCGGGTCGATCACGCCGAACTTGAACATGTCGCCATATTCCTCGGTCTGGGCGTTGAAGCCGAAGGCCTTGTCGTTCGACTCGCGCACCTTGCCGGCCACCACGGCGCCGTCGACGCCGGCGTTCTCGGCGATCTGGCGCAGCGGGGCTTCCAGCGCGCGGCGCACGATGGCGATGCCGGCTTCCTGGTCGCCGTTGTCGCCCTTGAGGCCTTCCAGCACCTTGGCCGCCTGGATCAGGGCGACGCCGCCGCCGACGACGATGCCTTCCTGCACCGCGGCGCGGGTGGCGTTCAGCGCGTCATCGACACGGTCCTTGCGCTCCTTCACCTCGACCTCGGTCATGCCGCCGACGCGGATGACGGCGACGCCGCCGGCCAGCTTGGCCACCCGCTCCTGCAGCTTCTCGCGGTCGTAGTCCGAGGTGGTTTCCTCGATCTGCTGACGGATCTGGGCGACGCGGGCCTCGATCTCGGCCTTCTCGCCGGCGCCGTCCACGATGGTGGTGGCGTCCTTGGTGATCGAGACCTTCTTGGCGCGGCCGAGCATGTCGACGGTCACGTTCTCCAGCTTCATGCCCAGGTCTTCGCTGATGACCTGACCGCCGGTCAGGATAGCGATGTCCTGCAGCATGGCCTTGCGGCGATCACCGAAGCCCGGCGCCTTGACGGCGGCGATCTTCAGGCCGCCACGCAGCTTGTTCACGACCAGGGTGGCCAGGGCCTCGCCCTCGACATCCTCGGCCACGATCAGCAGCGGCTTTTGCGACTGGATCACCGATTCCAGCAGCGGCACCATCGGCTGCAGCGACGAGAGCTTCTTCTCGTGCAGCAGGATCAGCGCGTCTTCCAGCTCGGCGACCATCTTGTCGGGGTTGGTGACGAAATAGGGCGACAGGTAGCCGCGGTCGAACTGCATGCCTTCGACGACCTCGGTCTCGGTCTCCAGGCCCTTGTTCTCCTCGACGGTGATGACACCCTCGTTGCCGACCTTCTGCATGGCGTCGGCGATCTGGCGGCCGATCTCGGCCTCGCCATTGGCCGAGATGGTGCCGACCTGCGCCACTTCGGCGCTGTCGTTCACCGGGCGGGCGGCGCCGCGGATGGCCTCGACGACCTTGGTGGTGGCCAGGTCGATGCCGCGCTTCAGATCCATCGGATTCAGGCCCGCGGCGACCGACTTCAGCCCCTCGCGCACGATGGCCTGGGCCAGCACGGTGGCGGTGGTGGTGCCGTCGCCGGCCTCGTCATTGGTGCGCGAAGCGACTTCGCGGACCATCTGGGCGCCCATGTTTTCGAACTTGTCGGACAGTTCGATCTCCTTGGCGACGGTGACGCCGTCCTTGGTGATGCGCGGGGCGCCGAAGGATTTGTCGATGACGACGTTGCGGCCTTTCGGGCCCAGCGTCACCTTCACCGCGTCGGCGAGGATGTTGACGCCTTTCAGCATCCGGTCGCGGGCGTCGGTGTTGAACTTGACTTCTTTAGCAGCCATTTATCCGTTCCTTGTCAAAGTGTTGCCGAGGGAGGGTCGCGATCAGGCGATGATGCCCAGGATGTCGCTTTCCTTCATGATCAGCATTTCTTCGCCGTCGATGGTCACTTCGGTGCCCGACCACTTGCCGAACAGGATCCGGTCGCCTTTCTTGACCGAGGGCGCGATCAGTTCGCCAGAATCCTTGCGCGCGCCTTCGCCAACAGCGATAACCTCGCCCTCGGCGGGCTTTTCCTTGGCGCTGTCGGGGATGATCAGACCGCCCTTGGTCTTTTCGTCGGAGGCGACGCGGCGGACCAGAACGCGGTCGTGCAGCGGGGTGAAAGCCATGATAACACTCCGGTGTTTCAGGTTGCGAAAGTCGATCTGGCACTCTCGGGTATCGAGTGCCAATGCCGGTGATCTAGGCGGACGCTCCCGGCCTGTCAACAAGCCTGTGGCGGAAAATTTTCGGCGCGGCGGGTTGCGGCGCTGGGGCGCGGTGGTGGCGCTGGCGCTGCTGGGCCCGGCGGGCGAGGCCGCGGCCACCGCCTGCCAGGGCACCGACCTGATCGCGGCGATGCCGGCCGGGGCCCGCGCCGCGCTGGAGGCCGAAGCCGACGCCGTGCCGCATGCGCGCGGGCTGGTCTGGCGGGCCCGCAAGGGCACGGCGCATATGCTGATCGCCGGAACCTATCACCTCGACGATCCGCGCCATGCCGCGCTGGCCGGGCGGCTGGCGCCGGAACTGGCGGAGGCCGCCGCCCTGTTGGTCGAGGCCGGCCCGGAGGAGCAGGCCCGCCTGCAAGCCGCCATGACCGCCGACCCGACGCTGGTGATCGACCCCGAGGGGCCGCCGCTGTCCGAACGCCTCGATCCGGCCGACTGGACGGCGCTGGAGGCGGCGCTGGCCGAACGCGGCATTCCGGCGCCGGTGGCGGCGCGGATGCGGCCCTGGTATGCCTCGGTCATGCTGGGCATCGCGCCCTGCACGGTGCAGGACATGGCGACGGACGGCGCCGAGGGGCTGGACCAGCGCCTGATCGCCGCCGCCGAGGCACAGGCCCTGCCGATCCGGGCGCTGGAGCGCTGGGATACCCTGTTCACCATGTTCGCGGACCTGCCGCCGGAGGACGAGATCGACCTGATGCGCACGGCGCTGGCGGGGGCGGCGCAGGCCGACGACCTGGCGGTGACCACCGCCAATGCCTATTTTGCCGGCCGCGGCTGGGAGATCTGGCTGCTGACCCGCCACCTGACCGGCGAGGGCGGCATGGACCCGGCCGAGATCGACGCCCAGATGGCGATGACTCAATCGGTGCTGCTGGACAATCGCAACCGGGCCTGGGTGCCGCAGATGGAGGCGGCAGCCGAGGCCGCGGCCCGCGACGGCAAGGGCGTGGTGGTGGCGGTCGGGCTGCTGCACCTGCCGGGCGAGGCGGGGGTGCTGGAACTGCTGGAACGCGCCGGCTGGGCGCTGGAGCGGGTGGAGTGAGCGCCCTTGCCGGCCCGCCCCCTCACCGACCCCTCGCACCCCCTGCCCCGCCGTTTCGTGAACGATGCACCTTTGACTCTGCCGCCGCCGGGGGATAGGGCGACGGATCGGCTGTTCTGGCGGCGCGCGGGTTCTTCATCCCGGCAGGCAGAAGCGGGCCGCGAACCCCGGCCGACGGCCCAATCCAGGCAGAGTGAATGACCCAGAACGAGATTGCCGCCCCCCTGGCGGCAGCATTGACCCAGCGGGGCTATGCCTCGCTGACCGCGGTGCAGCAGGCGGTGCTGAACCCGGAGGCGCAAGGGCGCGACCTGCTGGTCTCGGCGCAGACCGGCTCCGGCAAGACCGTGGCCTTCGGCATCGCCGCCGCCGCCGAGCTGCTGGACGCCGCCGGTGCCCTGCCCGTGGGCACCGGCCCGCTGGCCCTGGCCATCGCGCCGACGCGCGAGCTGGCGCTGCAGGTCGCGGCGGAGCTGACCTGGCTCTATGCCGCCACCGGCGCCGGCATCGCCACCTGCGTCGGCGGCATGGACTATCGCACCGAGCGCCGGGCGCTGGCCCGCGGCGCCCAGATCGTCGTCGGCACCCCCGGCCGGCTGCGCGACCATATCGAGCGCGGCAGCCTCGACCTCTCGGACCTGCGCGTCGCGGTGCTGGACGAGGCCGACGAGATGCTGGACCTGGGCTTTCGCGAGGATCTGGAGGCGATCCTGCGCGCCGCGCCGGAAAGCCGCCGCACGCTGATGTTCTCGGCCACCGTGCCCGCCGCCATCGAAAAGCTGGCCCGCGACTTCCAGCGCGACAGCCTGCGCGTCGCGGCGCTGGGCGAGGCCCGCCAGCATGGCGACATCACCTATCGCGCGCTGTCCATCGCCGCCCGCGACCGCGAGAACGCCATCTTCAACCTGCTGCGCTATCACGAGGCCCGCACCGCCATCGTGTTCTGCAAGACCCGTGCCAACGTCAACCACCTGCTGGCGCGGATGGGCAATCGCGGCTTCCGCGTCGTGGCGCTGTCGGGCGAACTCTCGCAGCAGGAGCGCACCCACGCGCTGCAGGCGCTGCGCGCCGGCCGGGCACGGGTCTGCATCGCCACCGATGTCGCGGCGCGGGGCATCGACCTGCCGGGGCTGGAACTGGTGATCCATGCCGACCTGCCGACCAATTCCGAGACCCTGCTGCACCGCTCGGGCCGCACCGGCCGGGCCGGCGCCAAGGGCGTGTCGGCGCTGATCGTCGCGCCGGCGGATTACCGCAAGGCCCAGCGGCTGCTGGCCGGGGCCAAGGTGGTGGCCGAATGGGGCAAGCCGCCCTCGGCCGAGGAGGTCGCCGCCCGCGACGACCTGCGCATGCTGGAGCATCCGACCCTGGCCACGCCGCTGGAGGACATGACCGTCGCCCGCGATCTGCTGGCGCGGGTGGGCGCCGAACAGGTCGCGGCGGCCTTCGTCCAGCTCTGGCGCGAGGGCCGGCCGCCGCCGGAGGAACTGGCCGAGATCGAGCCGCCCTCGGCCGGGGCGGCGACGCCGCGGGCGCCGCGCGAATTCGGCGATTCCGTCTGGTACGGGCTGCCGATCGGCCATGCCGACCGCGCCGAGGCGCGCTGGCTGCTGCCCAAGATCTGCGATGCGGGCGGCATCACCCGCGACTCCATCGGCGCGATCCGGGTCCGCGACCACGAGACCTGGGTGCAGATCGCCACCGCCGAGGCCCCGCGCCTCGGCCGCACCCTGGAGATCAAGCCGGGCCTGGTGATGCGCCGCCTCGACGGCGAGAACCCGCCCGAGCGCGAGGCGGCGCGGAATGCCGGCGCGAAACCGGCGAAACCCGCCCGCAAGCCCGCCGCGGAACGACCGGCCGAGGCACCGCGCCCGGCCCAGGCGGGCGCCAACGCGCCGCCGCCGCGGACCGAGCCCGCACCCGAGCGGATGGCGGAGCGCGCCCCCGAACCCGCCCCCAAGCGGGCAGCAGCGGCGCCGAAACCGGCCGAAAAGCCGCCGGCGAGGCCCCGCAAGACGGCCGACGCGCCGGCACCCGCCGCCACCCCGGCCTGGTCGCCGCTGGCCGGAGAGGTCGAGCCGGCGCGCAAGAAACCGCGCTGGGATGCGGCGCAGAAATCCGCCCGCGCCCGGAAGGCCGCCGCCGATCCGGCCCCGACCGGCAAGCCGGCGCGACCCGCCAAGCCCAAGGCCCGCCCCGGCGGCAAGCCTGCCGCCCCCGCCGGCCGCCAGCCGCGCGGCGGCAATGCCGCGCCGCGCCGGCCCAAGGGGCGGGGCTGACGCCGCCCCACGCTGCCTCCGGCTCCGGCTGCGTCCCGCCGACCGCATCGGCGGGGCACCGCCCCCCCGCGGCCGGTGCCCGCTTCCCGCCGGCCTTCCCGCCGCCGATGGGGAAGCGGTCTTGCCCCTTCGCTAGACTCCACCCCCGCCGCCGCCCTATAAGGCGCGCGACAGACGCATCTTCTTCCCCCGCGAGGCATCCATGATCCAGGTTCTCGGCCACAAGTCCCCCGACACCGACGCCACCGGCTCTCCCATCATCTGGGCCTGGTATCTCGACGAGGTCCGAGGCACCCCGGCCAAGCCCGTCCTGCAGGGCGAGCCGAATACCGAAGCCGCCTGGATGCTGACCCGCTGGAACCTCGACAAGCCCGAGATCATTGCCGACGTGGCCGAGGGCGACCGTCTGGTCATCGTCGACACCAACAATGCCGCCGAACTCCCGGCCTCGCTGGACAAGGCCGAGGTGATCGAGATCATCGACCATCACCTGCTGGCCGGTAACATCAAGACCAAGCTGCCGATCAACATCACCATCCGTCCGCTGGCCTGCACCGCGACCATCCTGCACGACCTGATCGGCGACGACCTCGCCCGTGCGCCGGAGGGGATCAAGGGCGCCATGCTGACCTGCATCCTGTCGGACACGCTGGAATTCCGCAGCCCGACCACCACCCCCCATGACCGCGCCGTGGCCGAGAGGCTGGCCGCCGACCTGGGCGTCTCCATCCCCGCCTATGCGGCCGAGATGTTCGCGGCCAAGTCGGACGTGTCGGCATTCTCCGACGCCGCGCTGCTGACGCTGGACAGCAAGGAATACGAGCTGGGCGGCAAGAAGCTGCGCGTCTCGGTGATCGAGACCACGGCGCCGCAGGTGCTGCTGGACCGCAAGGCGGCGCTGATGGCCGCCATGCCGGAGGTCGCCCGGGCCGATGGTGCCGACGAGGTGCTGCTGTTCGTTGTCGACATCCTGCGCGAGGAGGCCACCCTGCTGATCCCGAACGATTTCGTGCGCCAGGTGGCGGAGAGGTCGTTCGGCGCCAAGGCCGGGGGCGACAGCGTGGTCCTGCCCGGCATCGTCAGCCGCAAGAAACAGATCATCCCCAATCTGTCCGTCTGAGCCATGACCCGGATCATCCAGTCGCTGGCCGAGATCGGGCTGAATTACGACGTGCTCTATTGCGACCTCTGGGGATGCCTGCATGACGGGCGCACCCCGTTCCCGGCCGCGGTGGCGGCGCTGGAGGAGTTCCGGCGCGGCGGCGGCCAGGTCTGCCTGATGACCAACGCGCCGCGGCCGGCGCATGTGGTGATCGCCCAGCTCGACCGGCTGGGCGTGCCGCGCGCGGCCTGGGATGCGGTGGTCACCTCGGGCGATGCGGCGCAGGACGCGATGCTGGCCGGCGCCGTGGGCTGGCGCGTCTGGCATCTGGGCCCGGACAAGGACGACCGCTTCTTCACCGACCTGCCGGCGGAATGGACCGACCCGCCGCAGGTGGAGCGCGTGGCGCTGGATCAGGCCGAGGGCATCGTCTGCACCGGCCTGTTCGACGACATGACGGAAACGCCCGAGGACTATCGCGCCCGGCTGATGCTGGCGTGGCAGCGCGATCTGCCGCTGCTCTGCGCCAACCCCGACATCGTGGTCGATTACGGCGACACGCGCATCTATTGCGCCGGGGCGCTGGCGGCGCTCTACGAGGAGCTGGGCGGGCGCACCCTCTATGTCGGCAAGCCGCATCCGCCGATCTACGACCTCGCCCGGCGCCGGCTGGCCCTGCGCAAGGATGCCCGCATCCTGTGCATCGGCGACGGCATCAATACCGACATCGAGGGCGCGATGGGCGAGGGGCTGGACGCGGTGTTCATCTCCGGCGGGCTGGCCCATGACCAGTTCGGCCCGGATGTGCAGAACCCCGACCCGGCCCGGCTGGAGGACTGGCTGCGCAACCGCCAGAAATCCCCGACCTATGCGATGGGCCGCCTGCGCTGAGGCGGCCTGTCCCGCGACCCGGTGCGGGACGCGGGCACAAGGCGCGGATCATCGCCCCGGCAGGCTGCCTGGCCCCGCCACTCGCAGCCAGGTCTTGCGCCGACCGCCCCCCGGGGGCCATCTATGCTGGGGCAACACGTGGCCCCGCCCGCCGGGACCGCCGGTGCCCAAACGATTGACGCGCCCCGCGCCGCGGCCCTCCGCGGCATCCCGTCCGGGGCCGCGCCCGACGAAAGGAATCGCGAGATGCAGTCCCGCTGGAACGATACCGACGCCGCCAGCCATGCCGCCGAGGCCGAGGCCGCCGGCCGGCCCGCCGCCCTCGGGCTGCGGATCTACAGCTCGCGCCTGATCGGGCAGGAGCCGGATCTGGTCCTGCATGGCGGCGGCAACACCTCGGTCAAGATCGCCGATGCCGAAGGCGGCGCGGTGATCCATGTCAAGGGCTCGGGCTGGGACCTGGGCGACATCGCCGCGCCCGGCCTGCCGGCGATGCGGCTGGCGCCGCTGCTGGCCACGCGCGACATCCCCGACATGTCGGATGCCGACATGGTGGCCTTCCTGCGCCGGAACCTGATCGACCCCAAGGCGCCCAACCCCTCGGTCGAGGCGCTGCTGCATGCCCGCCTGCCGCATGCCTTCGTCGATCACAGCCATGCCACGGCGATCCTGGCGCTGGCCGACCAGCCCGACATGGCGGCCACGGTGGCGGAGATCTATGGCGGGCGGCTGGGCTTTGTGCCCTATGTGATGCCGGGCTATGGCCTCGCCCATGCCTGCATGGCGGTCTTCGACCGCGACCCGGCGGTCGAGGGGCTGTGGCTGGAGCGGCACGGCCTGTTCACCTTCGGCGCCACCGCCCGCGAGAGCTATGAGCGGATGATCGAATTCGTTACCCTGGCCGAGGCGCATCTGGCCGAACGCGGCGTCGCCCTGCCCGGGCCGGAGGCCACCGACCTCGCCGCGCCCGACGACCTCGCCTATGCGCTAACCACCACCTTGGCCGAGCATGGCGCGCTGGGCAACCGGCCGGCGGTGGATTTCCGCTCCTCGCCCTCGATCCGGCGCTGGCTGGAGCGCGGCAACCTGGCCGAACTGAGCCGCCGCGGCACCGCCACCCCCGATCACGTCATCCGCATCAAGCCCTTCGGCATGATCCTGCCGCCCGATGCCAACAGCACCGCCATCCGGCTGGCGCTGCTGGATTACGGCGAGGATTACCGCGCCTATTTCGACCGCAACGCGCCGCATGCCGAGGAGGAGAAGGTCATCCTCGACCCCCTGCCCCGCGCGGTGCTGGTGCCGGGCCTGGGCGTCTACGGCATCGGCAAGGACGCCAAGGCGGCGGCCATCGCCGGCGACCTGCTGGAACAGACCGCCCGCATCGTCAATGCCGCCGAGGATTACGGCCGCTTCACCCCGATTTCCGAGGCGGAGCTGTTCGCGATGGAATACTGGTCGCTGGAGCAGGCTAAGCTGAAGGGCTGATCGCAGGATGCGTGCAAGCACGCACCCTACGGTGGGGCGTCTGGGGTTGGAGGGGCTGAGAGGGCCGAGAGATTGGTCGGCCTCGTCGGCCCTGCTTAACCCCGAGGTGATGCGTGCGAGCAGGCATCCTACACGAGAGCGCGGGCAGCCGGGGTTGGATGGGCTGATGGTGGCGGGAAGTGAGCCAGCGTCGCCGCCCGAGCCAACCGCAGGGTGCGTGCTCGCCGCCCGGGCCGCCCTTCGCCTCCGCTCGGCCCCGCCGCCTCGACCCGGGACCACCGCGCCTTGCAACCCGGCGGCGGCTGCGCAATAGGTTCGGGCAGCAGATCGCCAACCCCGAGGCCCCCCTTGCAGCAGCACCACCACTGGACCGGATTGCCGCCCGATGCGCGGGGCGCCTCCGTGACCATGGGCAATTTCGACGGGGTGCATCGCGGCCATCGGGCGCTGATCGACCATGCCCGCCAGGTGCTGCCGGACGCGCCGCTGGGGGTCATCACCTTCGAGCCGCATCCGCGCCAGTTCTTTGCCCCCGACGCGCCGCCCTTCCGGCTGATGAACCCGGCGGCGCGCGCCCACCGGCTGGAGCGGCTGGCCGTCGACCACCTCTACGAACTGCCGTTCAACGCCGAGGTGTCGGGCATGGAGGCCGAGGATTTCGTGCGCCGCGTGCTGGTCGCGGGCCTGGGCATCCGCCACCTCACCGTCGGCGAGGATTTCCATTTCGGCCGCAAGCGCGGCGGCGACGTCACCACGCTGGACCGGCTGGGGCGGGAGTTGGACTTCGGCGTCTCGGCCCTGCCGCTGCTCGGCGAGGCGGGCGAAGCGCCGTTCTCCTCCACCGCCATCCGCCAGGCGCTGAGCGAGGGCCGGCCCGAGGACGCGGCGCGCATCCTCGGCCATTGGCACCGCATCGACGGGCCGGTGATCCATGGCGAGAAGCGCGGCCGGGAGCTGGGCTTTCCCACCGCCAACATGGCGCTCGACGGGCTGCATGTGCCGCGGCTGGGCATCTATGCGGTACTGGTCGACATCCTCAGCGGCCCCCATGCCGGCGAGACCCATCGCGGCGCCGCCTCGATCGGGGTGCGGCCGACCTTCGGCGGCGATGCGGTGCCGAACCTGGAAACCTTCCTGCTGGATTTCTCCGGCGACCTCTACGGGGCCGAGCTGTCGGTGGCGCTGGTGGCCTGGCTGCGCCCGGAACTGGCCTTCGGCGACCTCGACGCGCTGATCCGGCAGATGCGGCAGGACGTGGCCGATACCCGCCGCGTGCTGGCCTGACATGCGCGCGCGCTTCTGGGAGCTGCCGCTGACCGAACTCGACCGCGAGGAATGGGAGGCGCTCTGCGACGGCTGCGGCAAATGCTGCCTCAACAAGCTGCAATATGACGACAATGACGAACTGGTGTTCACCTGCGTCTCCTGCAAGCTGCTGGACCCGCAGACCTGCCGTTGCACTTCCTATACGAACCGGCATGACTATGTGCCGGAATGCGTGGTGCTGACGCCCGACAAGATCGCCGAGATCGCCTGGTGGCTGCCCGCGACCTGCGCCTACAAGCTGCGGGCCGAGGGGAAGCCGCTGGCGGACTGGCACCCGCTGGTTTCGGGCGACCCCGAATCGGTGCACCGGGCAGGTATCTCGATGCGCGGCCGGGTGGTCAGCGAGCGCGACGTGCCCGAAGAGGACTGGGAAGATTACGTGATCGAGGATCTGGCATGAATTTCGGCTCTGACAACACTTCCGGCGCCCACCCCAAGGTCATGGAGGCGCTGCTGGCCGCCAATGCCGGCCATGCGCCCGCCTATGGCGCCGACGACTGGACCGCCCGCGCCATCGCCCGCCTGCGCGAGGTGTTCGAGGCGCCGAAGGCCGAGGTCTGGATGGTCGCATCCGGCACGGCGACGAATGCGCTGGCGCTGGCCTCGGTGTCGAAGCCCTGGGGCAAGATCTTCTGCCACAAGGGCGCCCATGTGGAGACCAGCGAATGCAATGCGGTGCCGTTCTATTCGGGCGGCGCCGACCTGGTGCCGGTGCCCGGCTATCACGGCCGCATCGCGCCCGGCGCGCTGTCGGCGGCGCTGGAAGCCTATGGCCGCATCGACGTGCATGCCGGGGTGCGCTCGGCGCTGACGCTGACCAATTCGACCGAGGCCGGCACCATCTACACCCCCGAGGCGGTGACCCGCCTGGCCACGATCGCGCATGGCGCCGGCATGGCGGTGCATATGGACGGCGCGCGGCTGGCCAATGCGCTGGCGGCGCTGAAATGCAGCCCGGCCGAGCTGACCCACCGCGCCGGGGTGGACATCCTCAGCTTCGGCGGCACCAAGAACGGCGGGATGGCCATCGAGGCGGTGGTGGTCTTCGACCCCGCCCGCGCCGACGATCTGGGCATGCGGCGGATGCGGGGCGGGCAGCTCTGGTCCAAGCACCGCTTCCTCGCCGCGCAATGGCTGGCGCTGCTGGAGGACGGGCTGTGGCTGGAACTGGCGGGGCATGCCAATGCCATGGCGGCACGGCTGGGCAAGGGGCTGGCGGAAACCGGCATCACGCTCGACCACCCTGTCGAGGCCAACCAGGTCTTTGCCGCGGTGCCCCGCGCCCGCCTGACCAGGGCACGCGAGGCCGGGCTGACCTGTGCCGACTGGCCCTTCACCCAGCCCGCGGGCGTCGATCCGCGCCACGTGCGCCTGGTCTGCGGCTGGGCCACCACCGAGGCCGAGGTGGACGCCGCCATCGCCGCCCTGCGTTAGGACGGCGAGCCTCTCGGCCACCGGCCCATCACGACCACACGGCCTGTCCAGACCCGCAACCCCCCGCGGGATCCGGATCGAGCGGCAAATCGAACCAAGGACGCGAACCCGCCCTGCCACGCCGCCTTAGGCTGCGTGCTCGCACGCATCTCTCCCGCATCGCCCGCCGCGACCACGCAGACTTATCCACGTCCGGAGACCCTCGGGAGTCGGAGGGGGTGGATAAGTCGGGCCGCCAAAGCTTGGGTTCTTCGGGACAGTGTTTCACCCACCCCTCGCCGAAACCGCGCTACCTCCCGCCCGCTGCGATTCCACGAACTTACGTGTGAAGGTTCCGGGAGAGGAACAACCGCCCCACTCACCGTGACCACGCAGACTTATCCACGCCCGGAGACCCTCGGGAGTCGGAGGGGGTGATAAGTCGGGCCACCGAAGCTGGGGTTCTTCGGGACAGTGTTTCACCCACCCCTCGCCGAAACCGCACCACCTCACGCCCGCTGCGACTCCACGAACTTACGTGTGGAGGTTCCGGGAGAGGAACAATCGCCCCGCTCACTGTGACCACCCAGACTTGTCCACGCCCGGAGACCCTCGGGAGTCGGAGGGGGTGGATAAGTCGGGTCGCCGAAGCTGGGGTTTTCCGGGACAATGTTTCACCCACCCCTCGCCGAAACCGTGCCACCTCACGCCCGCCGCGGCCACGCGCACCTACGCCCGGAAGCTCCGGGGAGACACCGCCCCGCTCACCGTGACCACGTAGACTTCTCCTGTCCCGAGACGCTGGAAAGATGCAGGGAGGGGCAAGTCAGGCGGCTAA
>JBEBVF010000037.1:0-24572 GCA_040392885.1 Paracoccus sp. (in: a-proteobacteria)
GACCGAGGCGCGCCCTCCGCGCACCCTCCGTCTGGCGGGTCACCCAAACTGCACCGCCGGCGTCCCCTCGTACGCAACCTCCCTCCCGCGCCCGACACCGCAGCAGCCGGGCGGGCGGCTGCGCCCCGCCCCCGTCGCGCAACGGAAACCCCGGCTGCGCCTTGCCAAACCGGGCCGCGCGCCCCATCTGGGCGGGGCGGTGTGCTTGACGTGCGGGATGGCCATGCGCTAATCGCGAACATCCTGCCCGCCTTGCGGCGCCACGATCTTGCGCGCGGGCCCCGCGCGCCTTGACCAGAGAGGGTGGACCCCAGCAGCGACCGCGACCCGCATCCTCCCCTTGCCGACCGACCATTGCCGCCCTCTGCCGGCGGCCCAGACAGGACCTGTCATGCCCGAACTGATCTTTCCCGGCCCCGAGGGGCGTCTCGAGGCCCGCTACCACCCCCAGCCGATCCCCGACGCGCCCATCGCCATCGTCCTGCACCCGCATCCGCAATATGGCGGCACGATGAATAACCGGGTGGTCTACAACCTGCATTACGCCTTCCACCGCATCGGCTTCACCGTGATGCGCTTCAACTTCCGCGGCGTGGGGCGCAGCCAGGGCGAGTTCGACCAGGGCATCGGCGAGCTGTCGGATGCCGCCGCCGCGCTGGACTATCTGCAGGCGATGAACCCCAATTCCAAGCATTGCTGGGTGGCCGGGTTCAGCTTTGGCGCCTGGATCGGCATGCAGCTCCTGATGCGGCGGCCGGAGATCACCGGCTTCGTTTCGGTGGCACCGCCGGCGAACATGTATGATTTCAGCTTTCTGGCGCCGTGCCCGGCCTCGGGGCTGATCATCAATGGCAGCGCCGACCGGGTGGCGCCGCCCAAGGATACCGAAACCCTGGTCGGCAAGCTGCGCGAGCAGAAGGGCATCACCGTCAGCCATGAGGTGATCGAGGGTGCCGACCACTTCTTCCGCGACGACGAGGCGCATATGGCGCCGATGATCAAGACCGTGCAGGATTACGTCCGCCGCCGGCTGACCGAGACCAGCCGCTGAGAGTGAGCAAGGAATTGGCGCGGGTTGGAGAGGTCCAGCCCGCGCCGGTTTGATTCCGTGGGATGCGCCCTCTCCCATGCCGACCCGTGGGGCGCGGCGCGGCGGCCGGGGTGGCTTCGAGGAAGGGCGGTGCGCAGGATAGCTGACCGCATGCCCCATGCGTCTCTCCTATCCAGACCCGGCAAACTGCCCCGGATCGGCCTTGCCGCGGGCGGCTCCCATTGGCGACGAATGAAGGGCATACGAATTCCCAGGGTGCGTGCTTGCACGCACCCTGGGCTTTTCTCTCGTCCCCGGTCCTGCCCCGGAGGTTGCCGGGCAGGCGCCTGTTCAGGACGCCTTCACCGTCAGGTCCAGCGTGGTCTCGGTATTCAGCAGCTTGGAGATCGGGCAGCCGGTCTTGGCATCCTCGGCGGCCTTGCGCAGCGTGGCCTCGTCGCCGCGGCCGCTGACGGTGGCGGTCAGCGCGGCGCGGGTGATGGCGAAGCCGCCATCCTTCTGGTCTATGGTCACCGCCGATTTCGCCTCGACCTCGACGCCCTGCACCCCGGCCTGTTCCAGCATCAGCGAGGTCGCCATCGCAAAGCAGGAGGCATGGGCGGCGCCGACCAGCTCCTCGGGATTGCTGCCCTTCTTGCCCTCGAAGCGGGTGTTGAAACCGTAGGGGACATTGTGCAGCGCGCCGCTCTCGGTCGAGACATGCCCGCCGCCGGACTTGATGCCGCCCTCCCAGACCGCGCTGCCGAATTTCGTGTTCGCCATGATCGGACTCCTTCTCCTTGCCTCCGGCACAACGGCCAAACCCGGCCGGAGTTGCATGCAGGCGGCCAAAGACCGGATCGCAGCCTTGCCGGAGGCGCAGGAAGGACGGCATCGGGGCCGGGTCGGACGCCCATACAGGAGATCAGCGTCTGCGCCTTGTGAGTCCGGGGAGCAGAGAGCCCCGTTCAGTCCTTGCCGCGATAGGGCTGGACGTATTGCAGGGCCATGTCCCAGGGGAAGAAGATCCAGGTGTCCTGGCTGACCTCGGTCACATAGGTCTGCACCATCGGCCGGCCCTTGGGCTTGGCGTAGACGGTGGCGAAATGCGCCTTGGGATACATCTTGCGCACATGTTCGAGCGTGCGCCCGGAATCGACCAGATCGTCGATCACCAGAATGCCGTCGCCGTCCTGCATCACCGCCGGATCGGGGATCTTCAGCACCTCGACCTCGCCGCGGTCCTGGCCGCCCTTGCCGTGATAGGACTTGACCGAAATGGTGTCGATCACCCGCACGTCCAGCTCGCGCGCGACGATCATCGCCGGCACCAGGCCGCCGCGGGTGATGCCCAGGATGGCCCGCCACTCGCGGTCCTCCAGGCGCCAGGCCAGTGCGCGGGCGTCGCGGTGCAGCTGGTCCCAGCTGATGTGGAAACCGCGTTCATGCGGCAGCAGGCGGTCGTTCATGCTGGCTCCTAATGGTTGACGATCAGCAACAGGCCCAGACCCGCCATGGCGAGGCTGGCGGCCCGGTCGATCCAGAACTTGGCGGCAAAATAGCGCGCCCGCATGGGGGCTGTCGACATCAGAACCGCGACCAGCGCATACCAGAACAACTCGGTGACCAGACAGAGCGCATAGACCAGCGCCTGCCCGGAGGGCGCCATCGGCGCGGGAAACACCGACAGGATCAACGCGGCATAGAACAGCGCCGGCTTGGGGTTCGACAGGTTCAGGGCGATGCCGCCGAAAAAGCCCTTGCGGCCGCTGGCCGCCGGCGGCAGCGGCTGCGTGGAGGCCCGCCACAGACCCCAGGCGAACCACAGCAGATAGAGCCCGCCGAAGATCTTCATGCCCGAGAACAGGCCGGGATGCAGCCGGAACAGCACCGCCAGCCCCAGCAGCGCCGAGATGCACCACAGCGAGGCGCCGGTGGCCAGCCCCAGCGCATAGGGCAGCGCGCGCTCGCGCCCATGCGCGAAGGCGGTCTGCACGGTGGCGATGATCGCCGGCCCCGGCGTCAGGATCGCCAGCGACAGCGCCGAGACCAGCGCCAGGACCTGCTCGGCGGTCATGCGCGGGGCTCAGTCCTGCCGGGCGGTGGCGATGTCGGGCGCGTCCACGGCCTTCATGCCGACGACGTGATAGCCGGCATCGACGTGATGGACCTCGCCGGTCACCCCGGCGCCCAGATCCGACAACAGATAGAGCGCGGAATTGCCCACGTCGCCCTGGGTCACGTTGCGCCGCAGCGGCGAGTTCAGCTCGTTCCACTTCATGATGTAGCGGAAATCGCCGATGCCGCTGGCCGCCAGAGTCTTGATCGGGCCGGCGCTGATGGCGTTGACGCGGATGCCGTCCTTGCCGAAATCCTCGGCCAGATAGCGCACCGAGGCCTCCAGCGCCGCCTTGGCCACGCCCATGACGTTGTAATGCGGCATCACCCGCTCGGCGCCGTAATAGGTCAGGGTGAGCAGGCTGCCGCCATCCTGCATCAGCGCGGCGGCGCGCCGCGCCACGGCGGTGAAGGAATAGACCGAGATGTCCATGGTCAGCGAGAAATTCTCGCGCGTGGTGTCGGCATAGCGGCCGCGCAGCTGGTCCTTGTCGGAAAAGCCGATGGCATGGACCAGGAAATCCAGCTTGCCCCAGTCCTTTTCCAGCGCCGCGAACAGCGCGTCGATGGATTCGTCGCTGCCCACGTCGCAGGGCAGGACATGATCCTGGTTCATGCCCAGGCTGTCGGCCAGCGGCCGCACCCGCCGCTCCAGCGACTCGCCCAGGTAGGAAAAGGCCAGCTCGGCTCCCTCGCGGGCCAGCGCCTGCGCGATGCCCCAGGCGATGGATTTGTCGTTGGCGACCCCCATGATGAGGCCGCGCTTGCCGGCCATCAACCCGGTGCGCCCCGCACCACCGTCCAGTTGCCCCTGACTTGACATGCCTGCCCCTCGCGTTTTCAAGCTTCCGCCGAGGATTATGACAAAGGCCGGGGTGCTTCAAGATGAGCGAACGCAGCGGGTTGTTTGCAGGCGAGGATCCGTTCGCCATCGCGCGGGCCTGGCTGGCCGAGGCCCAGGCCACCGAACCCAACGATCCCAACGCCATTGCGCTGGCCACCGTCGATGCCGCCGGGCTGCCGGATGTGCGCATGGTGCTGCTGAAGGCGATCGAGGGGCAGGGGGGCGACGGCTCCTTCGTGTTCTACACCAATTACACCAGCGCCAAGGGCCAGGAGATCGAGGCCACCGGCGTCGCCGCCTTCGTCATGCACTGGAAGAGCCTGCGCCGGCAGTTGCGGGTGCGCGGGACGGTGACGCGCGAGGAGGGGCCGGAGGCCGACGCCTATTACCGCTCGCGCGCGCTTGAGAGCCGCATCGGCGCCTGGGCCTCGGCACAGTCGCAGCCGCTGGCCTCGCGCGGGACGCTGATGCGCAAGGTGGCGGCCGAGGGCGTGCGGCGCGGCCCGAACCCGCCGCGGCCGCCCTTCTGGGGCGGCTATCGCATCCGGCCGGTGCAGATCGAGTTCTGGGCCGACGGCGCCTTCCGGCTGCATGACCGCTTTGTCTGGCACCGGCTGGAGGAGGGGCGCGCGCCGCTGGCCGGCGCCGAAATCGTCGCCGGGACCGGGGTGCGCTGGGGCGTTTCACGCCTGAACCCGTAATTCCGGGGCGAATTTGCAAGCGGATGCACGTGCCCGCCTTGATTTCACCGCGGGCCTCGGCAATCCTCTGCTCTCCCCGCGGCCGATCCCGGCATCCGGGGACCAACCGCAGCGGGTGGGGCGCCAGCGATGACGGATCAAGCCGACAGCCAGGGGATCGCCACGGGTCTGGTGAAATGGTTCGACTCCGTGCGCGGCTTCGGCTTCGTGGTCGACGACGCCGGCGGCCCGGATATCCTGCTGCATGCCAATGTGCTGCGTGATTTCGGCCAGAGCGCGGTATCGGAGGGTACCCATGTCCGGGTGGCGGTGGTGCCGACGCCGCGTGGCTTCCAGGCCACGCAGGTGCTGGAGGTGACGCCGCCGGCCGAGGTCGGCGCCCCGATCCCGGAACTCTCCGATCACAGCCCCGAGGAGATCGCGGCCCTGGCCATCCAGCCGGCACGGGTCAAGTGGTTCGACCGCCAGAAGGGCTTCGGCTTTGCCAACCTGTTCGGCAAGGGCGGCGACGTGTTCCTGCATGTCGAGGTGCTGCGCCGCTCGGGCTTTGCCGATCTGGCGGCGGGCGAGGCGGTGGCACTGCGGGTGGTGGATGGTCGGCGCGGGCTGATGGCGGCCGAGGTTCTGGCCTGGGACCGCGCCCTGCACGATGCCGAGGATGCGGTGGCGTAGCTGTGATCGGCGGACCTCTGGCGGCTCGGCGCGGCCCGTGGCAGGTTTCGCGAAACGGATGGCAGACGGGATGGGCATGCGCGTTTTCAGGGTCTTGCGCCTCGCGGCCGTTCTGGCGGCCGGGCTGGCGGCGCTGCAGCCGGCCGCGGCGCTGCAATCCGCGGCGCCGGTGGCCGATTGCCGGGCCGATGTCGTGCAGATCCTGGCCGGGGACGCCGCGCCGATTCGCATCGCGGTCGAGATCGCCGATACCCCCGCCGCCCGCGCGCAGGGCCTGATGCATCGCCGGCACCTGCCGTCGCGCAGCGGCATGCTGTTCGTCTACGAACATCCGCAACCGGTGGCGTTCTGGATGCGCAACACCCTGATTCCGCTGGACATGCTGTTCATCGACGCCCGGGGCGTGATCCGCCATATCCATGCCGGTGCCGTGCCGCATGACGAGACCGCCATTCCCGGCCATGCCGAGGGCGACCCCGATCCCGACCGGCTGCTGGTGCTGGAGATCGGCGGCGGCGAGGCGGCGGCGCTGGGCATCCGCGAGGGCATGGCCATCGCCCATCCGGCGCTGCCGGCGGCGGTGGCGCTGCATCCCTGCGATTGACCCTTTCCCGGCCGGCACGGCTGGGCTAGAGGTGGCCGCGGCCGGGGCGTAGCGCAGCCTGGTAGCGCGACGGCTTTGGGTGCCGTAGGCCGCGAGTTCGAATCTCGCCGCCCCGACCATTCTTCCCGACCGACAGCGATGTCCTTCCCCGGCATGACCCTCCGTCGCGCCGCGATTCGCGCCGGCTGGCGGGCGGCGGCGGCGCTTTGCGCTTGCCGCGGCGGCGGGGCGAGGGAATAACGGAGGAAATCATGGGGTTTCGGACGGGGTGACGGCATGAAGATCGCGGTGGCGGGCCTGGGCTATGTCGGATTGTCGAATGCGCTGCTGCTGGCACAGCATCACAGCGTCACCGCGCTGGATGTCTCGGCCGAGCGCGTGGCCCAGGTCGCCGCCCGGCAATCGCCCTTCGACGATGCCGAGATCGCCACCTATCTGGCCCGTCCCGACCTCGACCTGACTGCCACCACCGATGCCGAGGCGGCGATCGACGGCGCCGCCTATGTCATCATCGCCACGCCGACCAATTACGACCCGCGCAGCAACCATTTCGACACCGCCACCGTGGAATCCGTGCTGGCGCTGGTGCGGGCGCGCAATCCGCGGGCGCTGGCGGTGATCAAGTCCACGATCCCGGTCGGCTTCGTCACCCGCATGCGGGAGGAGCTGGACTGGGACAATATCCTGTTCTCGCCGGAATTCCTGCGCGAGGGGCAGGCGCTCTACGACAACCTGCATCCGTCGCGGATCATCGTCGGCGAGGACAGTCCGCGGGCCCGCGCCTTTGCCGCGCTGCTCCAGGAGGGGGCGATCCGCAAGGACGTGCCGCTGCTGTTTTGCGGCCCGCGCGAGGCCGAGGCGATCAAGCTGTTCTCGAACACCTATCTCGCGCTGCGCATCGCCTATTTCAACGAGCTGGACAGCTATGCCCTCACCCATGGGCTCAGCACCCGCCAGATCGTCCATGGCGTCGGTCTCGATCCGCGCATCGGCGACCATTACAACAATCCCAGCTTCGGCTATGGCGGCTATTGCCTGCCCAAGGACACCAAGCAGCTGCTGGCCAATTACGACACCGTGCCGCAGAACCTGATCAGCGCCATCGTGCAGTCCAATTCCACCCGCAAGGATTTCATCGCCGACCAGATCGTGGCCCGCCGGCCGCGCGTGGTCGGGGTCTACCGGCTGGTGATGAAGGCGGGTTCGGACAATTTCCGCGACAGCTCGATCCAGGGCATCATGAAGCGGATCAAGGCCAAGGGCATCGAGGTCGTGGTCTACGAGCCGGTGCTGAAGGAGCCGCTGTTCTTCAACAGCCGGGTCATTACCGATCTCGACGCCTTCAAGGCCGAATGCGACCTGATCCTTGCCAACCGGATGAGCGCCGAGATCGGCGATGTCGCCGATCGCGTCTATACCCGCGACCTGTTCGGGGTCGATTGAGACCCGCGGCGACAGCCGCCGCCGCCGCGCGCGAACAGCCGCCGCCACGGCGCAAAACGCGGTTCTGGCAAGATTTTACTTGCAACACCGGGTGCGGCCCGCATGATGGGGCCCGCGGTCGGGCCGGCCTCCGGGCCTGCGGCCGGGCCGCGCGATCCCGCTTGCGAACGAGGCAGGAAAGGCGCCATTGATCGTGGACAAGACCGCACAACCCCTTGTCGAGGTCCAGTCGCTGGGCAAGAGTTTCGGGTCGCTGGCCGTGCTGAAGGACATCAGCCTCAGCGTGCAGCCGGGCGAGGTTCTGGCGATCATCGGCCCCTCCGGCTCGGGCAAGAGCACGCTGCTGCGCTGTCTGAACTTTCTCGAGGTGCCCGACAAGGGCCGCATCCAGATCGCCGGGGTCGAAATCCTGGCCGACCGCCATCCGCCGCAACGCAAGATCACGGAACTGCGCCGCGCCGCCGGCATGGTGTTCCAGAGCTTCAACCTGTTCCCGCATATGACCGTGCTGGAGAACGTCTCCATCGCCCAGCGCCGGGTGCTGGGTCGGGCGCCGGCCGAGGCCGATGCCCGTTCGATGGAGTTGTTGCGCCGCGTCGGGCTGGCGGAGAAGGCGGGCGAATATCCGCATCGCTGCTCGGGCGGCCAGCAGCAGCGCATCGCCATCGCGCGGGCGCTGGCGCTCAACCCCTCGGTGATGCTGTTCGACGAGCCGACCTCGGCCCTGGATCCGGAACTGGGGCTGGAGGTGCTGTCGGTGATGCGCGAGCTGGCGCAGGACGGCATGACCATGATCGTGGTCACCCACGAGATGCATTTCGCCGAAAGCGTGTCGGACCATGTGGCGATCATGGCCGACGGCCATATCCTCGAATATGGCGACAGCCAGCAGGTGATGCGCAACCCGCAGACCGAGCGCGCGCAGCGCTTCCTGCACGCCGTCCGGGACCGCTGACATGGATCTGGCCCAGATCGCCACCAGCGTGCTGCGCGGGCTGCCGGCCACCATCGCCCTGACCGGGCTGGCGCTGCTGATCGGGCTGGTGCTGGGCATTCCGCTGATGATGCTGCGCATCGCCCGCCATCGCGGGCTGCGGCTGCTGGCCACGGCGATCATCACCTTCGTGCGGTCGATCCCGCCGATCGTCTGGCTGTTTTTGATCTTCTTCGGCCTCGGCAGCGGCTATCTGCGCGTCGATCCGTTTCCGGCCGCGGTGGCCGGCATGGGCCTGATCGCCGCCGCCTACATGGCCGAGATCTATCGCGGCGCGCTGCTGTCGATCCATGTCGGGCAATGGGAGGGGGCGGCGGCGTTGGGCATCGGCCGGCTGCGCATGTGGACCGACATCCTGATCCCGCAGCTGTTCCGGGTGGCGCTGCCGGCGATGGCGACCTATGCCATCGGGCTGCTCAAGGACACCGCCATCGCCTCGACCATCGGCGTCGGCGAGATGACCTTCTACGCCAATCAGTTCAGCATGGCGAATTACCGCGGGCTGGAAGTGTTCAGCTTTGTCGCCCTGGTCTATATCGCGCTGAGCCTGCCGATGGCTTGGGCCTCGCGCCGCATCGACCGCCGGCTGCGCATGAAGGTGTCGCGATGAGGGCGCGGGCACCGGGCCGCAAGACCGATCCCGCCGCCGCGTGGCGGCCCGTCGCGATCGGTGCGGGTGGGGAGCGCGCGCCGGCGCCGTGCTCTGCCGGGATGGGCGCTGGCGAGGGCCGCGGGCTGCGGCCCGCCGGAGGCGGAAAGGCCAGGCCGTTCGCCACGCAGATGCGCGGGGAGGGGGGGAGGCCATCCGGCCCGCAGCCGGCGCCGCGGCGCGTCGTGATCGGTGCGGCCGCCGGTCTCCGGCCCCGCGGGCGGGAGGCGGGCCGGCCTATCGTCCTGCGCTGGCGCGAGGAGGGGCGGCGATGATCCAGACCCTGCTGGAACGCAGCGGCGACTGGCTGCCGCAATTGCTGGGCGGGCTGCGCATCAGCGTCATCGTCACCCTGGCGGCGCTGGCTATCGGCCTGCCCATCGGCTTTCTGCTGTCGCTGGCGGTGATGAGCCGCTCGGCCCCGCTGCGCGGCCTCGGCCTCGCCGTGGTCGAGATCGGCCGCGGTGCCCCCTCGCTGGTGCTGCTGCTGCTGGCCTATTTCGGCTTGCCCAATGCCGGGCTGACGCTGACCTCCTTCGGAGCCAGCGTCGTGGCGCTGAGCTGGTCCACTGCCGCCTATACCAGCGAGATCATCCGCGCCGGCCTGCAATCGGTGCCGCAGGGCCAGCGCGAGGCCTCGCTGGCCATCGGGCTCAGCCGCGTCGACATGATGCGGTTCATCATCGTGCCGCAAGGGCTGCGCATCGCCATTCCGGCGCTGCTGGGCTTTGCCATCCTGATCTTCCAGACCACCTCGCTGTGCTTTGCCATCGCCCTGCCGGAACTGACCAGCCGCGCCTACGAGATCGGCTCCAACACCTTCCAGTATCTGCCGGCGCTGACCCTGGCCGGGCTGCTCTATCTGGTGGTGTGCATCCCGGCGACCATGTTCGTGCATTGGGTCGAGGCCCGGTCCACGCATTGAAATCGGAACTGTCCAACGGAGGAAAGACATGAAAACCCTTGCCGCAATGACGGCCGCCGCCTGCCTGCTTGGCTCGGCGGCCCTGGCCCAGGACTGCACGCCCAAGCATGAGGTGACCACGGTCGAGGAGGGCTTTCTGACCATCGCCGCGCCGACCTTTCCGCCCTTCTCGATCCCGGAGGGGCCGAACGCGGTCAGCGGCGTCGATGCCGACGTGGCCAAGGCCATCGCCGAGGCCGAATGCCTGCAGATCAAGGTGGCGCAGGTCGAATATGCCACCGCCATTCCCTATGTGATCTCGGGCCGCGCCGACCTGGCCATCGGCACCTATTACCGCACCGAGGAGCGCGCCAAGGTCGCGGCGCTGTCGGCGCCGATCTATCTGGACCAGATGGGCATCTTCTCCAAGGATGGCTATGACAAGGTCTCCGACCTCGAGGGCCGCAAGGTTGGTACCGTGCAGGGCTATCTGTGGGTGGATGAGCTGAAGACGCTGCTGGGCAGCAACCTGTCGCTCTACAACAACTATGTGGCGATGTATCAGGACCTCGAGGCCGGCCGCATCGAGATCGGCGTCGACGGCTATGGCGTCGGCTCGACCGCGCAGCGCGACGGGGCGCTCAAGGGCATCCAGATCAAGGTGGCCCAGCCCGACGAGCGGGTGGGGGCCTCGGTGGCGCCGCCGCAGATCGGGTTGCCGATCACGCTGGACAATACCGCGCTGCTGGCCGCCGCAGACGAGGTGATCGCCGAGCTGCACGCCTCCGGCAAGATGAAGGAGATCCTGCAAGCCTACGGCCTCGACCCCTCGGCGGCCGATGTGGGCGAGCCGCGGCTGGTCAAGTGACCCTGCAGGGCTGAGACGGAACAGGGCGGCCAGAGGGCCGCCCTTTTTCATGGTTGCAAAGCGGGACGGGGCAGCCGATCACCCGCGCCGGCACATCCTGCCGGTCGCGCCAGCCGATACGCTCGACCCGCTTCTCGCCGAAGCTGGTGGCGCGCCTGGTGTCGATCAGCGCCAGCAGGCGCGTCAGCCGATCACCCGCGCCAGCAGATCCTGCCAGTTGCGCCAGCAGATGCGCTCGATCAGCGGCTCGCCGAAGCCGGCCGCGCGCATGGCGCCGACCAGGGCCGGCAGGCCGCCGGCATCGCCGATCGCCGCCGGCACCAGCGCCCCGTCGAAATCCGAGCCGATGGCGACGCCGCGCTCGCCCAGCCGCTCGACCAGATGCGTCAGGTGGCGCACCATCACCGCAAGCGGAGTGTCGGCATCGTCGGCACCGTCCTCGCGCAGGAAGGCGCAGGCAAAGTTCAGCCCGACCAGCCCCTCCGATTCGGCAATGGCCGAGAGCTGCGATTCGGTCAGGTTGCGGCTCTGCGCCGACAGGGTGTGGACGTTGGAATGCGTCGCCACCAGCGGCCCCGAACTCAGCCGGGCGATGTCCCAGAACCCGGCCTCGTTCATGTGGCTGAGATCGACCAGGATGCCCAGCCGCTGGCATTCGCGCACCAGCCGCTTGCCGGCCTCGGTCAGGCCGGGGCCGATATCGGGCGCGGCATTGTGCAGGAAGGGCACGCCATGGCCGAAGATGTTGGGCCGCGACCAGACCGGACCGAGGCTGCGCAGACCGGCGGCATGCAGCACGTCCAGCTCCTCGAGGTCGGGGCCGATGCCCTCGGCGCCCTCGACATGCATCACCGCCGCGATGGCGCCGGCCGCCTGCGCGGCGCCGATCTCGGCCACGCTGGTGCAGAGGCGGATCGCATCCGGCCGGGCGCGGGTCAGCCGCAGCAGCGTCGCCGCCATCTGCAGGGTCACGGCGCGGGCATGGCCGGGCTCGACCGGCGCGCAGCTGACGGTGTCGCCATGCGACGGGTCCGGCACCCAGATCGCGAACATCCCGCCGGCAAAGCCGCCGCGGCGACATTTCTCCAAATCCAGCGCGCCGTCGCGCCCGGACAGGAAGGCGGTGCCGTCGCGGTCGCCGGCCTTGTGCAGGTGCCACAGCAGGTCGTTATGGCCGTCGAAAACGGAAAGCGGGGGCGTCGTCATGGGCAACCTCTTGCGTGATGGCGCGACCCTCTGACGAAACGAAACACTTGACAAGTCCTTGATGAAACGGCCCCCTTGTGGCGGATGGTTCGACCCGCCGAGGCGGGTGCCATTCCCGTCAAAACCAAAAGACGATGCACACAACACGGGAGTATTCCATGACCCTTTCCGCCCCCCTTCGCCGCACCGGCCTCAGCCTTGCCGCGGCGTTGATGCTGGGTGTGGCGCCGATGGCGTTGCACGCCGCGACGCCCGACGACACGCTGGTCGTGGCCGATGCGATCGACGATATCGTCTCGCTCGACCCGGCCGAAGCCTTTGAATTCTCGGGCGTGGGTGTGGTCAACAACACCTATGACGCCCTGGTCGAGCAGGACCCGCTGAAACCGGGCGAGCTGATTCCCGGCCTGGCCGAATCCTGGGAAGTGTCGGAGGACGGGCTGACCTTCACCTTCACCATGAAGGACGGCATCACCTTCTCCTCGGGCAATCCGGTGCGGGCCGAGGATGCGGCCTGGTCGCTGCAACGGGTCATCAAGCTGAACAAGACCCCGGCCTTCGTGCTGGCCCAGTTCGGCTTCACCCCCGAAAACGTCGAGGAGAAGATCAGGGCCGAGGGCAACCAGGTCATCCTGGTGCTGGACAAGCCCTTCGCGCCGTCGATGGTGTTCAACTGCCTGACCTCGGGCCTTGCGTCGATCGTCGACAAGGAAACCGTGATGCAGCACGAGGTCGACGGCGACATGGGCAATGCCTGGCTGGGCCAGAACTCGGCCGGCACCGGCGCCTATGTGCTGAAAAGCTACAAGCCCCAGGACAGCTATCTGCTGGAGGCCCGCGAAGGCTACTGGCGCGGTGACGCCAAGCTCAAGCGCGTGTTCATGCGCCACGTCCCCGAAGGCTCGGCCGAGCGGCTGCTGCTGGAGAAGGGCGACATCGACATCGCCCGCAACCTGACGCCGACCGACGTGGCCGGGCTGGAGGGCAATCCCGACATCAAGATCGAGGTCGCGCCGCGCGGCTATATCTATTACCTCGCCGCCAACCAGAAGCACGAGATCCTGTCCAACCCGGACGTGATGGACGCGCTGCGCTGGCTGATCGACTATCAGGGCATCACCGATACGGTGATGAAGGGCCAGATGATGGTCCGCCAGGCCTTCCTGCCCGAGGATTACATGGGCGCGCTGAAGGAGGCCCCCTATCACCTCGATGTCGAGAAGGCCAAGGAACTGCTGGCCAAGGCCGGGTATCCCGACGGCTTCGACATCACCATGACCGTGCGCAACGACCCGCTGCGGATGGAGATGGCGCAGGCGATCCAGAACAGCCTCGGCCAGGCCGGCATTCGCGTGACGCTGAAGCCGGGCGCCGGTGCCGAGGTGCTGGGCGACTATCGCGCCCGCAACCACGAGCTGACCCTGCAAAGCTGGGGGCCGGACTATCCCGACCCGCATACCAACGCCTCGACCTTTGCCTGGAACCCGAACAACGCCGACGATTCCGGCCTGAGCGGCATTCTGGCCTGGCGCACCGCCTGGGACCCGGGCGAGCTGACCCAGATGGTCGATGACGCCGTGGTCGAGCGCGACACCGACAAGCGCGCCGAGATGTACATGGAAATGCAGGCCAAGCACCGCGACGACTCGGCCTTCGTGATGATGTTCCAGGAAATCTCGCAGACCGCGATGCGGGCCGATGTCAGCAACTTCTTTACCGGCGGCACCATCGACTCGGTGACCTACTGGTATACCGAGAAGTAATCGCCCCGCCGCCCCCCGGACCTGGCTCCGGGGGGCGGATGCGAGTCCCCCATGAGCGTCACTGAACCGACCCTCCCGCGCCGCCGTTCACGGCTGGAGCGACGTGTCCGCACCGCGGCAGGCATCGTCCTGTCGCTGGTGATCACGTTCCTCGGCCTGTTGTTCGTTACCTTCATCATCAGCCGCGTCGTGCCCATCGACCCGGTGCTGGCCGTCGTCGGCGAACGCGCCTCCGAGGCGCAGATCGCCGCGGCCCGGGCCGAATACGGGCTCGACAAGTCGCTCTGGCACCAGTTCTGGATCTATATCAGCCATGCCTTGCAGGGCGATCTGGGCACCTCGCTGCTGACCCGCCGCCCGGTGATCGAGGATATCGGCCGGGTGTTCCCGGCCACGCTGGAACTGGCCACCATCGCCACGCTGTTCGGCATCCTGGCGGGGGTGCCGGCCGGGGTGCTGGCGGCCACGCGGCCGGGCAGCTGGCTGGACCAGGTGGTGCGTATCGTCGGGCTTGCCGGCTATTCGATGCCGGTGTTCTGGCTGGGGCTGATGGGCCTGCTGCTGTTTTACGGCAATCTGGGCTGGGTCGGCGGGCCGGGCCGGCTGGACGCGCTCTACGAGATGATGTTCGAGATCGACGTGCCGCGCCGCACCGGCACCATCCTGATCGACACCGCCCTGGCCGGGCAATGGGACATGTTCCGCAATGCGCTGTCGCATATCGTGCTGCCGGCCGGCGTGCTGGGCTATTACTCCATGGCCTATATCAGCCGCATGACCCGCAGCTTCATGCTCAACGAGCTGAGCCAGGAATATGTCACCACCGCCCGGGTCAAGGGCATGCCGGAATGGCGGGTGGTCTGGGTGCATGCGCTGAAGAACGTCATGGTGCCGCTGATCACCGTCATCGCGCTCAGCTATGCCGGGCTGCTGGAGGGGTCGGTGCTGACCGAGACGGTCTTCGCCTGGCCGGGCCTCGGCCTCTATATCACCAACGCGCTGTTCTCGGCCGACATGCCGGCGGTGCTGGGCGGCACGGTGGTCGTCGGGCTGGTCTTCGTGGGCATCAACATGTTCTCCGACGTGCTTTACCGCCTCGTCGATCCGCGGGCGAAATGAGGGGGATGGCCATGACGACGCTGAGCCAATGGCTACACGACCCCATGCCGAAATCGCGGGCGCAGGCCCGGCTGGGCCAGACCTGGCTGGCCTGGCTGCGGTTCCGCCGCAATCCGCTGGCGATGATCGGGCTGCTGATCGTGCTGGTGCTGCTGCTGGCGGCGGCCTTTGCGCCGCTGATCGCCACCCATGACCCGATCGCGCAGGACCTGGTCGGGCGGCTGAAGCCGCCGATGACCGACGGCCACCTGCTGGGCACGGACGAGTTCGGCCGCGACATCTTCTCGCGCATCGTCTACGGCGCGCGGGTGACCCTCTATATCGTGGCGCTGGTGGCGGTGACGGCGCCGGTCTTCGGCCTGCTGATCGGCACCGTCGCGGGCTATGCCGGCGGCTGGATCGACCAGGTGCTGATGCGGATCACCGACATCTTCCTCGCCTTCCCCAAGCTGATCCTGGCGCTGGCGCTGGTCGCGGTGCTGGGGCCGGGGGTCGAGAACGCGGTGCTGGCCATCGCCCTGACCTCCTGGCCGCCCTATGCGCGCCTGGCCCGGGCCGAGACGCTGACCGTGCGCAATTCCGACTATATCGCCGCGATCCGGCTGCAGGGCGCCGGGCCGATCCGCATCGTGACCGGGCATGTCATGCCGATGTGCCTGTCGTCGGTCGTCATCCGGGTGACGCTGGACATGGCCGGGGTGATCCTGACTGCCGCCGGCCTCGGCTTCCTCGGCCTCGGCGCCCAGCCGCCGCTGCCGGAATGGGGCATGATGATCTCGGCCGGGCGCAAGTTCCTGTTCGAGCAATGGTGGGTCGCCACCATGCCGGGCTTGGCGATCTTCATCGTCTCGCTGGGCTTCAACCTGCTGGGCGACGGCTTGCGCGACGTGCTGGACCCGAGGAGTGCCGGAAGATGACCCTGCTGTCCGTCAAGAACCTGCGGGTCACCTTCGACACCGAGGCCGGCGTGGTCGAGGCCGTGCGTGGCGTCTCGTTCAGCCTGGGGCGCGAGCGTCTGGGCATCGTCGGCGAGAGCGGCTCGGGCAAGACCATGACCGGGCGCTCGGTGCTGCGGCTGGTCAGGAAACCCGGCCGCATCGAGGCCGACGAGATGCTGTTCGACGGCATCGACCTGATCGGCGCCTCCGAGCGCCGGATGCGCAGCCTGCGCGGCCCGCGCATGGCGATGATCATGCAGGACCCGAAATATTCGCTGAACCCGGTGATGCGGGTGGGGCGGCAGTTGACCGAGGGGCTGCGCCTGCGCGAGCGCATCGGCGAGGCCGAGGCCCGCGCCAAGGCCATCGCCGCGCTGGAGGCGGTGCAGATCCGCGACCCCGAGCGGGTGATGCAGGCCTGGCCGCACGAGCTGTCGGGCGGCATGGGCCAGCGGGTGATGATCGCCATGATGCTGATCCCCGACCCGGACCTGCTGATCGCGGACGAACCGACCTCGGCCCTGGACGTGACCGTGCAGGCCGAGGTGCTGAAGATCCTCGACGCGCTGGTCAAGGATCGCGGCATGGGGCTGATCTTCATCAGCCACGACCTGCGGCTGGTGGCGCAGTTCTGCGACCGGGTGCTGGTCATGTACAAGGGCCGCATCGTCGAGGAGGTCGAGGCCCGCAACCTGATGCAGGCCAAACACCCCTATACGCAGGGGCTGCTGAACTGCCTGCCGCGCATCGGGGGGCCGCGCCAGCCGCTGCCCTCGCTGGACCGCGCCGGCGAATGGGCACAGGCGTGAAAGGGGGCGTGACATGGCGCTGATCGAGATCGACAACCTGTCGGTGCATTTCGATGCCGGCGACCGGGTGGTGCGCGCCGTCGAGGGCGTGTCCCTGCAGGTCGAGGCCCGCGAGAGCTATGGCCTCGTCGGCGAGAGCGGCTCGGGCAAGTCCACCATCCTGCGCGCGATCTGCGGGCTGGCGCCGATCACCGGCGGCAGCATCCGCATCGACGGCAAGCCGCTGCCCACGCCGCGCGGGCGGGCGTTTTCCCAGCGGGTGCAGATGGTGTTCCAGGACCCCTATGCCAGCCTGCATCCCCGCCACACCATCGACCGCACCCTGTCCGAGCCGCTGGCGATCCACGGCATCCGCGACAATGGCAGCCGCATCGAGCAGGCGCTGCGCGACGTGGCGCTGGACCCGCGTTTCCGGTTTCGCTATCCGCACCAGCTGTCCGGCGGCCAGCGCCAGCGCGTCGCCATCGCCCGCGCCCTGATGCTGGAGCCGGAGATCCTGCTGCTGGACGAGCCGACCTCGGCGCTGGACGCCTCGGTGCAGGCCGAGACGCTGAACCTGCTCAACCGGCTGCGGGCCGAGCGCGGGCTGACCTTCCTGATGGTCAGCCACGACCTCGCGGTGATCGGCCACATGTGCGACCGGGTGCTGGTCATGCAGCACGGCTGCGCGGTCGAGGAGCTGCGCCACGAGGATCTGGCCGCGGCACGGATGCGGACCGATTACGCCCGCACCCTGTTCGAGGCCAGCGCCGACCGCATGCTGGATGCGGCGGTGGCGGGGTAGGGCGCTGCGGCCGGCCCGCGCCCCGCAGGCAAGATCGTCCCGCCGCGCCGGGACGGGCATCCGCATGTCCGTGCCCGGCCAAGTGCCCGTGGGCGGGTCTCTGCGGGCCCACGCCCGGCCTCGGCCCGACCGGCGGAAATCGGCCATCGCCGGTTGCGGGAAGGGGGCATGTCTCGCGCCGTTCATGTTTCTTCTGGCATTCTCGACCTGGCGGGTGCGGCATTCCGACCCGCCCGTCCGCTTGTTGCGCTTGCACAAGGTTCTCCTGCGCCTCGCATCGTAAGACTGAGTCAAACATTCAGCTGAAAGGATACAGCCGTGAAACGCAAAGACCTCCACCGCCAGCCGGTTGCACGGGCGACGGCGGCCCTTCCGGTGGCCCTGCGCCTGCCGCTGCGTGCCACGATGGCGGCGCTGTCGGCGCTGCTGATCTTCGGGGTGCCGGTCCAGGCGCAGGACGCGGCCACGCCGGCCCCGGCCCAGGCCACCACCGAGAGCACCGAGCTGAAGGTCGATCCGGTCGCCTCGACCAGCTATCACAGTGCCACCATCTTCACCCTGCGCACCGGCATCGCCGATGGCCGCATGGTCTATATCGGGGTCGGCGGCGATATCGACGGCAAGGTCAACCCGGACCTGATCGTGCATGAGGGCGAGATCGTCCAGATCAACCTGATCAACGGCGAGGGCGCCGAGCATGACGTGGTGATCGACCAATATGCCGCGCGCTCGTCGATCGTGGTCGGCCAGAACGCCTCCTCGACCTTCTCCTTCACCGCCAGCAAGACCGGCGAATTCGCCTATTTCTGCTCGATCGCCGGCCACCGGCAGGCGGGCATGGAGGGGCTGATCAAGGTGCTGCCCGGTGCGCGCGAGCACGAGGATACCGACGCCGCCGACATCGTGCGCGACCCGGCCGACCTGCCCGACCCGCTGGGCAACCGCCCGCCGCAGGTGGTGCGCGTCGACCTGGAGACCACCGAGGTCAAGGGCCGGCTGGATGACGGCACCACCTATGTCTACTGGACCTTCAACAACAAGGTGCCGGGGCCGTTCATCCGCGTCCGCGTCGGCGACACGGTCGAGGTCAAGCTGACCAACCCCGAAGACAGCGTGATGATGCATTCGGTCGATTTCCACGCCGCGACCGGGCCGGGCGGCGGCGCCGATTTCACCCAGGCCGCGCCGGGCGAGGAGAAGATCGTCACCTTCAAGGCGCTGAAGCCGGGCATCTATGTCTATCACTGCGCCACGCCCAGCGTTGCCCACCACATCACCAGCGGCATGTATGGCCTGATCCTGGTCGAGCCGGAGGGCGGGCTGCCGCAGGTGGACCGCGAGTTCTACGTCATGCAGGGCGAGCTCTACACCGTCGAGCCGTTCGGCACCAAGGGCGACCTGGAGATGGATTACGACAAGCTGATCTCCGAACAGCCGGAATATTTCGTGTTCAACGGTGCCGTCGGCTCGCTGACCAAGTCGCATCCGCTCTATGCCAATGCCGGCGAGACGGTGCGGATCTATTTCGGCGTCGGCGGTCCGAACTTCACCTCGTCCTTCCACGTCATCGGCGAGATCTTCGATCACGTCTATTCGCTGGGCAGCGTGCTGTCGCCGCCGCTGCAGGGGGTGCAGACGGTGTCGGTGCCGCCGGGCGGCGCGACCATCGTGGACTTCAAGATCGACCGGGCCGGCAACTATGTGCTGGTCGACCACGCTCTGTCGCGGGCCGAGCGCGGGCTGGCCGGCTATCTGGTCGTCGAGGGCGAGCATAACGACGAGCTGATGCACGAAGGCCCGGACGGCGAAATGGCGCATTGACCGGCGCGCAAGGCTGACATCGCGGGCCGCGGCGACACCCTCGCCGCGGCCCGTTCCTTTTGGTGCGTGGGTAGCCTACGGGAACCCGTCACGAAGCTGGACCTTGCGCCCGGCTGGCCCGGCCCGCCGCGGGTCGTGTTCCGCGCAGAGAGGCGAGGGCTGGCGGGCGAAGTTTGGCTCCGGGGCCGCGTTCGGCGGTCGCCCTTTCCCGGCGAAGGCGCCGCCGGGGCGAGGGGTCGCGATGCAGGCCGGCAGGCGCGCGAAGCGTCCGGCATCGACAATCCGCCCGGACCCGCGACCTTTCGCCGATCCTCCGTCCGCCAGTTGGTGAATTGCGGTGCCTCGATACCGTCTTGCGGCCGGAAGCCCTTCCAAGGTCCAAAAAGATTTCATTTCCGTTCAACGGCCTATTGCCGGCCTGGGTGTATCGACACCGCAATAGGCGAATTTCTTCCAATTCAAATCACCCTTAGGTTGTGTCGCGCGAAATTTAGATATATTAACTATTTTGTGTGTGGAGCGGGTTGGTGGTGTATCAGGCTTCGGAACAGCGGCGACGGCGAGGGAAGATCGCAATGTCGCATCGGCGGAGGCGCAGCGACCTCTCCGCACCGGCGCGACGATCCCGCGCCGCCCTGACCGGACCCCCGCGACGACTCGCCTTTCCCTTCCCCATCGCTCTCCCTGGCCGCGCCCCACGCCCGCCGCGCTCCCCCCTCCGCATGACCGGTCCTCTCCTGCTCTGTCCGCTGCCGGTCTGGCTGCGGCGGTTGCCGCGCAATCGCGGTCCCACCTCCTGACCTTATCCGACCAGCAACCCCGCGGGATGCCCGTCCCGTAACCGCCCCATCATGCAGCGATGCGGGTGATCGGGTCGGCTGGTCCATCGCGCCGCGCCCCGCGGGGTCCGGCGCGCTCCCCGGCAAGGACGACATGCGGCCGCATCCTCCGATTCCGGGGGCCTGGCCTGCTCATGCCCAGACCAGCCCGCGAGGCGGCCACCCCTGCCTCCGCCCCCGCATCGGACGAAAGAAAGTCAAGCCAATGAAAGACATGACCACCGCCTCGCCCGCGCCGGGCAGGACCATCAACCTCGATACCACCCAGGTGGAGGCCGGCACGCCCCGCATTGCCTCCGGCACCGACCGCGACGATGTCATCAATGTCTGGACCGACGGCAAGACCACGAACCAGTCGCATCTCTATGGCGGCCGCGGCGACGACACCTTCAACCTGCACATGGACGGCATCGGCGCCAGCAAGACCATCCAGCACGGCCACCACGTCTTCGGCGGCGATGGCGCCGACCGCATCATGTTCGAGGGGCTGGCCGAGACCAGGGGCACCGTGGTCGGCCGCCTCGACGATTTCGACCCGCGCAGCGACGAGATCTGGCTGGATGGCCAGCAGCTCGACCTCTACCACCCGGAGGCGATCACCGGCCTGCAGGCGCAGGTGGTGGAATATCAGGACCAGCAATGGCTGGAGATCCGCAACGATGTCGGCGGCCGCATCCTCTATGCGCTGGAGGGCGCGCGGTTGGCCCAGCCCGGCCACGAGACCGAGGGCGGGCACGAAAATCACACCGGCGGCGAGGAGGAGGAGCCGCATTTCCTGGCCTGGAACCATCCGCTGCCGGCGGAGCTGCCGGTGGTCGCCTATGATCCGGCGCTGGATACGCTGCCCGACGAGTTGATCGACGGCTTCGTGCCCGACGCGGTGAACATCGCGGAGGATGGCAAGATCGACCGCGATCTAGCAGGCACCGACGGCAAGGACCTGATCGCCGGCAAGGGCGGCAACGACATGCTGGACGGCGGCAAGGGCGACGACCTGCTGCGCGGCGGTCAGGGCAACGACCATCTGTTCGGCGGCGAGGGCAACGACATCCTCGCCGGCGGCAAGGGCGCCGACATGCTGCATGGCGGTGCCGGCGACGACCGGCTGTTCGGCGGCACCGACGACGACATCCTGCATGGCGACGAGGGCGACGACTATCTGCATGGCGGCAGCGGCAACGATCAGCTGCATGGCGGCGCCGGCAACGATCACCTCGACGGCGGCCGCGGCGACGACGTGCTGCATGGCGGCGACGGCGATGACCGGCTGTTCTCCGGCAGCGGCCACGACATGCTCTATGGCGGCGCCGGCAATGACGAGCTGCATGCCCAGGGCGGTTTCACCCATATGGAGGGCGGCGACGGCGAGGACGTGTTCTATGCCGAGGCCGGGCTGGCCCATGCCCTTGGCGGCTCCGGCCATGACGTGTTCCATGTCGCCGAAGGCACCGCCCTGCATATCCTGGACTTTGACCCCGAAACCGACCGGCTCGGCTTGGCCGAGCATTTCGAGGACCGGGCGGCGCTGCGGGCGGCGACCTCGACCCAGCCCAACCAGGACGATCCCGAGGCCACCGACCTGGTGGTCGAGATCCCCGGCGGCGGCCGGCTGGTGATCCCCGGCGGCGGCTCGCTGGCGCAGAGCCTCGGCGATCTGGTCCTCGGCTGGGAGGACGAGGAAGAAGAGGAGGAGGACGATGACGAGGAAGGCGGCGGCCTCGGCAGCGGCAATCCCGGCTGGCCGCCGACGAGCCCGGGCCCCGGCAACGGCGACGAGGGTGAGGGCGACGATGGCGAGGACGATGACGACGGCCCCATCATCGACGATGGCGATGACGACGAGACCGGCGGGCTGGATGGCGGCCTGACCGAGGGCGGCGGCGGGGCCGGCGCCGGGCTGGCAGTGGCGCTGCTCGGCGGGCTGCTGATGGCCTTCGGCGGCGGCTTCTGACCGCGCCGTGATGTCCGCGGGGCCGGGGGCATGCACGCCCGGCCCCGTCCTGTTTCCGCCCGCCGCATCGCAAGGGTGGGGCGGGCTGCCTCGGCGGCGGCGGCTTCTGATCGCACCGTGAGTTCCGCGGGCCAGAGGCGTGCGCTCCCCGGCCCTGCCTGTTTCCGCCTGCGGCATCGGAGGGGTGGGCGGGCTGCCTCGGTGGCGGCTTCTGATCGCAGCGTGAGTTCCACGGGGGCCGGGGTATGCGCTCCCGGTTCGTCCTGTTTCCGCCTGCTGCATTCCATGGGATGCGGCGGCGGTACCTGTCGCCTGTCCGGGACCGGAGGTGCCTCACCTCGCTGCACCGGCGCCGCCGGATGCGGTTTTACCGGCCGTCATGGAGAGACTCGCGGCCGGGCCCGAGACGGACCGGCCCCTTCCACCGGACCCCGCACCTCCCGCGCTGTTTGCTGCATGGCGGGATCGGCGCGCCGCTTCGGGACCGTCTCGCGGGAACCTGCGCCGCAACCCCTTGCCGGATAACCGGAACCCGGCCGGGAACATTATCGGCATCCCGATGTTCATGCGCCACCGCCGTCCTGCGGCAGCGTGCCGGATGGTCGGCATCCGCCGCCACCGGCGCCGGGAAAACAGGCATATCCGAAGGAAAATCACATGAACAGCATCATCTATCTGGTCGGTCTCGTGGTCGTGGTTCTGGCCATCCTGTCCTTTCTGGGCCTGCGGTGAGGAGGAATGCACATGGAACGCGATGAAACCGTGACCGTGGTCGGCGCCGCCCCGCGCGCGCATCGGGCGCCCTATATCGACTGGCCCGCCATTCTCGGCGGTGCGGTGGTGGCGGCGGCCATTGCCGGGCTGCTGACCACCTTCGGCGCGGCGCTGGGCCTGTCGACGATCTCGGCCGAGCCGGGCGAGGGCTCGTTCGGCTTCTGGGCCATCGTCACCGCGCTCTGGGTGGTGGTGTCGCTGGTGGCCAGCTATCTGGCCGGCGGCTATGTCGCCGGTCGCATGCGCCGGCGCGCGGATGATGCCGATGCCGAGGAGGTTTCCGCCCGCGACGGCATCAACGGCCTGGTGGTCTGGGGCCTCGGCATGCTGGTCACCGCCTGGATGGCGGCGGGCGCGGTCGGGGGGCTGGCCTCGGCGGTGGGCAGCACGGCGCAGGCGGTGGGCTCGGCCGTGGGCGGCGTCGCCCAGGGTGCCGGTGCGGCGCTGGGCAATGCCGCGCAGGGCGTGGCGCAGGCCGCCGATGACGGGGCGATGGATTATATCAACGGCACGCTGATGCGCCCGGTGCTGACCGGGATGCAGGAGGGCGAGGCCACGGCGCCGGCCGCCGCGCCCGCCGGTTCCGGGGTGACGCCGCCGGCCGGGACGACCACGCCGACCCCGGCCGAGGATGCGGCCGTACCGGCGGCAGAGGCGGCCCCGCCGGCCATGCCCGCCGCGGATGATGCGGAACTGGCCCGGCAGACCGGGGTGGTGCTGGGCAATGTCCTGCGCAGCGGCGAGATTTCCGATGCCGATCGCGCCTTCCTGATTGCCGCCGTCGCGCAGCGTACCGGCCAGAGCGAGGCCGAGGTCGAGGCCCGCGTCGATCAGGCCGTGGCTGCGGTGCAGGAAACCCGTGCCGAGGCCGAGCGCCTGGCCGAGGAGGCCCGGCAGGCCGCCATCGACGCCGCCGAGACCGCCCGGATCAGCGCGATCCTGTCGGCCTTCCTGCTGACCGCCTCGGCGCTGATCGCCGGCGTGGCGGCGGTCAGCGGCGCCGTGCGCGGCGGCCGCCACCGCGACGAGGGCCGCATCTTCGCCGGCCTGACCTATCGGCTCTGACCCCGGCGGGTGAGGGGCAGGGGGCGGCCGGGCGACCGGCCGCCCCTTTCGCATCTGCCCGCTGTGGCGGGGGGCGAGGTCAGCCGGCGCCGATCGGCAGCGGCACCGTGAACATGGCCTCGGAACAGCAGATCGCCCGCCCGCGCGGCACCAGCCGGCGCAGAGGTGGGGCATGGACCTCGAGGCCGCCGGTATAGGTGCCGAAGGCGGGGAGGATCAGGTGATCGGTGCCGAGTGCAAAGCAGCGCCAGCGCCGCCCGGCCAGGGCCAGCACCGGATGCAGATGGCCCGAGATGTCGGGACCCTCCCCGGCCTCGTGGCGCAGGCTGACGGCGCCGGCCAGTTCTGGTGCCCAGCGGCCGGGCAGGTCCGCGCCGACCGGCAGCCGGTCGTGATTGCCGGCCAGCCACAGCCAGTCGCGCCCCTGCGCCAGTTGCCGCAGCCGCTGCCGCGCCCCGGCGTCGATGGCGCCGGGGACGAGGTCGTCGTCGAAACCGTCGCCGAGCGAGACCACCTGCGCCGGGTCCAGCGCCACGATCTCGGCCGCCAGCCGGTCGAGCGTGTCGGCCACGTCCCAGGGCGGCAGTAGCGGCCCGCCGCGGCGGGCGTAACGCTCCGAGCGGCCCAGATGCAGGTCGGCGACCACCAGCATCCGCCGCTCGGGCCACCACAGCGC
>JBEBVF010000038.1:0-24533 GCA_040392885.1 Paracoccus sp. (in: a-proteobacteria)
CGGATATCGGCCTGGCCGAGGCCAGCCAGGCGCCGGTCATCGGCTTCAACGTCCGCGCCAATGCGCCCGCCCGTGCCGCCGCGAACCAGAAAGGGGTCGAGATCCGCTATTACTCGATCATCTATGACCTGGTCGACGACATCAAGGCGGCCGCCTCCGGCCTGCTCTCGGCCGAGATCCGCGAGCATTTCATCGGCTATGCCGAGATCCGCGAAGTGTTCCGCGTCACCGGCGTCGGCAATGTCGCCGGCTGTCTGGTGACCGAGGGCGTGGCCCGCCGTTCCGCCGGCGTGCGCCTGCTGCGCGACAACGTGGTGATCCACGAGGGCACGCTGAAGACGCTCAAGCGCTTCAAGGACGAGGTCAAGGAAGTGCAGTCCGGCCAGGAATGCGGCATGGCCTTCGAGAACTATGACGACATCCGCAAGGGTGATGTCATCGAGATCTTCGAGCGTGAGGCGGTCGAGCGCAGCCTCTGATCCGGCCCTTTCGGCAAAAATGATGGGCGGCCCCGCGAGGGGTCGCCCTTTTTCCGTGGCCCGTGGCCGGGTCGCGTTTCAGATGCGTTCAGGCCTGGGCGGCGATGGCGGTCGCGGTGGCGGGCGGCGGCACGGCATCCACCGGCCAGCCCTGCAGCACCCGGTCGCCGACGCGCACGACCAGTCGCCCTTCCGGCGTCATCCGCTCCGGCTGGCCCTGAACAAGGATGCTGCTGCCAATGGCAATCGTGCGAAACATTCTGTCCTCCTCCGAATTCCCGTCGCTGTGACTCAACCATAAGTCGAACCTGCTGCCAAAAGGTTAACAAAATGTGACGTGGCGTAACCGGCCGACGGATTTTTTCGTCGGCCCGGCGCCAACTGTTGCGCGAATGCACCATATGCGGTTCCCGTCATGGGCGATTCCGCCCCCACCGGCGAATCGGTTCCCGCAGCGGGTGCTTGCACCGCGCCGCCCGCGCGCTAGAAACGATGCGATGACGCAGCTTGCCGTGGATATTGCCCATGAGGGCCGCACCGCCGCACTCGGGCGGGCGCTGGCGGCGCTGGCCCGGCCCGGCGACGTGTTCCTGCTGGAGGGTCCGGTCGGCGCCGGCAAGAGCCATCTGGCCCGCGCCTTCATCCGCGCCCGCGCCACCGACCCCGCGGCCGAGGTGCCCAGCCCGACCTTTACCCTGGTGCAGACCTACCCGGATGCGCTGACCGGGGGCGAGGTCTGGCATGCCGATCTCTATCGCCTGACCGATCCCGGCGAGCTGGTCGAGCTGGGGCTGGACGAGGCCATGGACCGGGCCATCTGCCTGATCGAATGGCCGGATCGCCTCGACATGGCCCCGGCCGAGGCGCTGCGTATTCAGATCGCGCCGCTGGACGATGCGCCGGAACTGCGGCGGATCACCCTGTCGGGCAATCCCGCCCGCTGGTCGGGCATGGCCCGCGCCCCAGCCATCGCCGCGCTGACCGACCGCGCCGGCTGGGGCGAGGCCTGGCTGGCGCTGCTGGCCGGCGATGCCTCGGCCCGGCGCTATTTCCGCCTGCACCGCCCGGACGGGCAGCGCGCCGTGCTGATGGACGCGCCGCCGGGCAGCATGGGCGCCTATCTGTCGATGACCGAATGGCTGCGCGCCCGCGGCTTCCGCGCCCCCGAGATCCTCGCTGCCGAGCCCACCGAGGGCCTGCTGCTGATCGAGGATCTGGGCGACGACCTGCTGGCCCGCCGGCTGGAGGCCGAGCCGGAGCTGGCGCCGGCGGCCTATGCCCGGGTCACTGACCTGCTGGCCGAGCTGCACCGCCACCCGCCGCCGGATTTCATCCGGCCGCTGGACGGGCCGGAACTGGCCGAGCAGGTGGGGCTGTTCGCCGAATGGTATGCGCCGGCGGCGGGCGCCGCCGCTCTGCCGCCGCTGGGCCCGATCATTGCCCGGCTGCATGCCCGGCTTTGCGCCGATGCGGCGCCGGTCTGCGCCCTGCGCGATTTCCATGCCGAGAACATCTTCTGGGGCGAGCCGCCGGGCCTGATCGACTTTCAGGACGCGGTGGCGGCGCATCCGGCCTATGATCTGGTCTCCTGCCTGCAGGATGCCCGCTGCGACGTGGCGCCCGAGGTCGAGGCGGCCTGCATCGCCCGCTATGTTGCCCGCACCGGCACCGACGAGGCCCGCTTTCGCGCCGCCTATGCGTTGCTCGGGGCGCAGCGCAACCTGCGGATTCTGGGCATCTTCACCCGGCTGGCGCAGCGCGACGGCAAGCCGCGCTACCTGGCCTTCATGCCGCGGGTCTGGGACGCCGTGCAGCGCGACCTGGCACATCCGGCGCTGGCCGAGCTGGCCGCCGCGCTGGCCGCCGTGCCCGCGCCCACCCCCGACATCCTCGCCCGGATCGCGCCGTGACCCCGGACGTGCTGATGCTGTTCGCCGCCGGCAAGGGCACCCGCATGGCGCCGCTGACCGACCGGCTGCCGAAACCGCTGATCCCGGTCGCCGGCCGGCCGCTGCTGGATCATGCGCTGGACCTGGCGCGGGCGGGGGGGGCGCGGCGCATCGTGGTCAATATCCACCATCTCGGCAGCCAGATCGCCGCGCATCTGGCGGGGGTGGCGGATGTGGCGATCTCGGACGAATCGGCGGCGCTGCTGGAGACAGGCGGCGGCCTGCGCAAGGCGCTGCCGCTGCTGCCGCCGGGACCGGTGCTGACGCTGAACCCGGATTGCGTCTGGACCGGTGCCAACCCGGTTGCGGCGCTGCGCGGGGCCTGGGACGGTGCGCGGATGGATGCGCTGCTGATGCTGGTGCCGCTGGCCTGCGCCGGGGCGCGGCTGGGCGGGGGGGATTTTGCCCTGGGCGCCGGTAACCGGCTGAGCCGCAAGGGCGATTTCGTCTATGGCGGTGCGTCGGTCCTGAACACCGCCCGGCTGGCCGAGGTGGAGGAGGATGCCTTCTCGCTCAACCGCGTCTGGGACCGCATCCTGGCCGATGGCCGCGCCTATGGGCTGGTCCATCCCGGCGGCTGGTGCGATGTCGGCCGCCCCGAGGCCATTCCGCTGGCCGAATCGCTGCTGGCGGGCGGGGCGTGAGGGGGCTTTACGCGCTGCCGCCCGGCGCGGATTTCGCCGCCGGGCTGGTCGAGGGCCTGCTGCGCCGGTTCCGGGACCGCCCGCCCGAGGCGCTGGCGCAGGTCACGCTCTATCTCAACGCCGCGCGCACCCTGCGGGCGGTGCGCGAGGCGTTCGACGCCACCGGGCCGCGCCTGCTGCCGCGGATGCGGCTGATCGCCGATCTGGGCGGCGGGGCGCTGGAATCGCCGCTGACCCGGATGCTGGATCTGGCCAGCCTGATCGAGGCCGCGGCCGCGGCCCAGCCCGACATGATCGCCGGCCAGTCGGTGCCGGCGCTGGCGCAGTCGCTGGCGGCGCTGATGGCCGAGATGCAGCTTGAGGGCGTGGATGCTGACGCGCTGGACAGTATCGACGTGGGCGAGCATGCCGCGCATTGGCAGCGCGCCCTGGCCTTCCTGCGCATTGCCGCCCGCGCCTATCTGCGCCCCGAGCCCGTCGACCGCGAAGCCCGCCAGCGCGCCGCCGCCGAGGCCCTGGCGCGGGACTGGGCCGAGGGCCGGAACCTGCCGCAAGGGCCGGTGATCGTCGCCGGCTCGACCGGCTCGCATGGCGCGACGCGGGCCTTCATGCAGGCGGTGGCGCGGCTGCCGGAAGGCGCCGTCGTGCTGCCGGGCTTCGATTTCTCCGAGCCGCCGGCACTGTGGGACCGGCTGCTGCACGACCGCACCGAAGAGCATCCTCAGGCCCGGTTCGCCCCGCTGCTGGCCGAATTCGGGCCGCCGCGGCTCTGGTCCGGCGCCGATCCCGTCACCCCGCGGATGCGGCTGGTCGGGCTGGCGCTGCGGCCGGCGCCGGTGACCGATCAATGGGTGGCCGAGGGGCCGGGCTTGGGCGACCTGATCGGCGCCACCGACGGGCTGGCGCTGATCGAGGCCGACCAGCCGCAGCAGGAGGCCGAGGCCATCGCGCTGGCTATGCGCGAGGCGGTGGCGGCCGGCCGGCCGGTCACCCTGATCGCCGCCGATCGTGGCCTGACGCGGCGGGTGACGGCGGCGCTGGACCGCTGGCGGCTGATCCCCGACGACAGCGCCGGGCGGCCTCTGTCGCTCTCGGCCACGGGGCTGTTCCTGCGCCAGCTTGCCGGGCTGAACGGTCGCGCGCTGGCGGTGGATTCGCTGCTGATCCTGTTGAAGAACCAGCGGGTCGCCATGGCGGATCGCGGCGAGCATCTGCGCCATGCCCGCGATCTGGAGCTGCATCTGCGCGCCCGGGGGCCGGCCTTTCCCGATGCCGGTTTCCTGCGCTTCTGGGGCGGGCAGCGCCTGGATCGCGGCGCCTGGGCCGAATGGCTGGCCGCGATCCTGACCCGTATCGCGCCCCTGGCCGCCGACCGGGGCGAGCGCCCGGTCGCGACCCGGCTGGCCGAACTGGTGGCGCTGGCCGAGGCGCTGGCCGCGGGGCCGGAGGGGGATGGCGCCGCGCTCTGGGCCGACGAGGCCGGGCGGCTGGCCCATGCCACCCTCGCCGGGCTGGGCCGTGCCGCCCGCCCCGGCCACCGGCTGGCCGCGCATGATTTCGCGGCGCTGATCACTCAGCGGCTCGACATGCAGGCGCTGCGGGCCGAGCCGGGGGCGCATCCGCTGATCCGCATCCGCGGCCCGCGCGAGGCGCGCACCGATGCCACCGGCTTCGTCATCCTCGGCGGGCTGAACGAGGGCGGCTGGCCGCAGAGCCCGGCCCCCGACCCGTGGCTGAGCCGCGCCATGCGCCTTCAGGCCGGGCTGAACCTGCCCGAGCGCGCCATCGGCCTCGCGGCGCATGACTTTCAGCAGGGGCTGGCGGCGCCGCTTGTGCTGCTGACCCGCGCGCGGCGCGATGCCGAGGCCGAGACGGTGCCCGCCCGCTGGCTGAACCGGCTGACCAACCTGCTGGGCGGGTTGCCCGTGCAGGGGGGGGCGGAGGCGCTGGCGCGGATGCGGGCGCGGGGCGCGCGCTATCTGGCGGTGGCCGCGCAGCTCGGCCAGCCGCGCGAGGCGGTGCGCCTGGCCAATCCGCCCGCCTTGCGCCCGGCGCCGATCCCGCCCCGCAATGCGCTGAGCGAGATTTCGGTCACCCAGGTCAGCCGCCTGATTCGCGACCCCTATGCGGTCTATGCCGAAAAGATCCTGCGCCTGCGCCCGCTGGCGCCGCTGCATCCGCGCCCCGACGATCCACGCCTGCGCGGCACCCTGCTGCACCAGATCGCCGAGGCGGTGACCCGCGACCTCGCCGCCATCGGCCCGGATGCGGCGGCGCTGGAGGCGAATTTCCGTGCCATCACCGCGCGGCTGCTGGCGGCCAGCGTGCCCTGGCCGGCCGAGCGGGTGTTCCTCGCCGCCCGTCTGGACGCCATCGCCGCCCGGCTGGCCGCCGACGATGCGGCGCGGCTGGCCACGCAGCAGCCGGTGGTGGTCGAACGCGGCGGCGGCGCGTCGCTGCCGCAATCCGGCGTGCGGCTGACGGCGCGGCCCGACCGGCTGGACCGCACCGGCGACGGCGCGATCTGGGTCTATGACTACAAGTCGGGGCGGCTGCCCACCGACAGGCAGATCGCCCAGTTCGACAAGCAGCTGCCGCTGACCGGGGCGCTGGTGCTGCGCGGCGCCTTTGCCGGGCTGGCGCCCTCGCCGCTGGCCGGGGCCGCCTATATCCAGCTCGACGGCGAGGGCAGGACCGAGCCGCGCGACGTGACCGAAGCCTCGGCCGCCGAGGTCTGGGCGCGGCTGGATGCGCTGCTGGCCGGCTATCAGGCCGGCAGCCGCGGCTTTGCCGCGCTGAGCAAGCTGGAGCGGACCCAGCATCAGGGCGATTACGCGCATCTGGCGCGTTTCGGCGAATGGTCGCTGGCCGATGCGGCGCAGCCCGTCCGGGTCGGGGAGGCTGCGCCATGAGCGTGGGCGACGACGCCACCCTAGCCCAGAACCGCGCCGCCGACCCGGCCGCCTCGACCTGGCTGACCGCGAATGCCGGCTCGGGCAAGACGCGGGTGCTGACCGACCGGGTGGCGCGGCTGCTGCTGGGCGGCTGCGCGCCCGAGCGCATCCTGTGCCTGACCTATACCAAGGCCGCGGCGACCGAGATGCAGAACCGCCTGCTGTCGCGGCTGGGCGAATGGGCGATGCTGCCGGAGCCGGAGCTGCGCGCGCGGCTGGCGGCGATCGGAGCCGGCGAGGGTGCCGATCTGGCCGAAGCGCGGCGGCTGTTTGCGCGCGCCATCGAGGCGCCGGGCGGGCTCAAGGTCCAGACCATCCACGCCTTCTGTGCCGCCGTGCTGCGCCGGTTTCCGCTGGAGGCCGGGGTGCCGCACGGCTTTGCCGAGCTGGACGACCGCAGCGCCGCCCTGCTGCGCGCCGAGGTGCTGGATGCCATGGTCGAGGAAGGCGCGCCGGAGATCGCCGATCTGGTGGCGATCCATTCCGGCGCCGGGCTGGACGGCTGGCTGGCCGCGCTGGCCGCCTCCGATGCGCGCATCGGCCCGCCGGATGCCGCGGCGATCCACCGTTTCGCCGGGCTGGCACCGGGGACGGATGCCGAGGGGCTGGTCCGCGGCCTGCTGGGGCCGGGCGAGGTGGCTCTGATCGGGCAGGTGGCCTTGCTGGCCGCCGGCGGCAGCGCCAACGATGTGAAGCTGGCGGGAAAGCTGGCCGCCGGGAACTGGGCCGCGCCGGGGCTGGCCGAAGTCGAGATCCTGGAATCGGCGCTGCTTTACGGGGCGACGGCGGCCAATCCCTTCGGTCCCAAGCTGGGCAAGGTTCTGACCAAGGCTACGGCCGCCCGGCTGGACGATCCCGAGGCGCTGGACGATCTGGCGCAGCGGGTGGCCGAGGTGCGCGCGCAGCGCATCAGCCTCGATTTCGCCGGCGCCACGCTGGCGCTGCACCGTTTCGGCCATGCCTTCGCCAGCCGCTACCGCGCCGCCAAGACCGCGCAGGGCTGGCTGGATTTCGACGACCTCATCACCCGCACCGAGGCGCTGCTCTCCACCCCCGACATGGCGCCCTGGGTGCTCTACCGGCTGGATGGTGGCATCGACCATATCCTCGTCGACGAGGCGCAGGACACCTCGCCGCTGCAATGGCAGGTGATCGGGCATCTGGTCGAGGAATTCATGGCCGGCGAGGGGCGTAAGGGCCCTGACCCGACCCGGCCGCGCACCCTGTTCGTGGTCGGCGACCCCAAGCAGTCGATCTATTCCTTCCAGGGCGCCGACATCGCCGTGTTCGACGACCGCCATGCCCGGTTTGCCCGGGGGTTCGAGGCCGCAAGGGCGCCGATGCAGGATGCGGCGCTGCTGCATTCCTTCCGCTCCTCGCCGGCGGTGTTGCGGCTGGTGGATGCGGTGTTCCAGGGCGCTGGCGCCGAAGGTCTGGGCGGTGCGCCGCGGCATATCCCCTTCCACGAATCCATGCCGGGCCGCGTCGATCTGTGGCCGGTGGTCACCCCGCCCGAGGCGCCGGAGCCCGCGGCCTGGGACGACCCCATCGACCTGATCCGCCCCACCGATGCCGCCGCGCAACTGGCCGAGGCAGTGGCCGAGGCGGTGGCGGAGATGCTGGGCCGGCCGATCCAGGCCCGCGACGGCGGCCTGCGGGCGATCCGGGCCGGGGATGTGCTGATCCTGGTGCAGCGGCGCTCGGCGCTGTTTCACCAGATCATCGCCGCACTGAAACGGCGCGGGCTGCCGGTCGCCGGCGCCGACCGGCTGAAGCTGGGGGGCGAGCTGGCGGTGCGCGACATCCGGGCGCTGCTGGCCTTCCTCTCCACCCCCGAGGACGACCTGTCGCTGGCCGAGGCGCTGCGCTCGCCGCTGATCGGGCTGTCGGAGGCCGCGCTCTACGCCCTCGCCGCCGGGCGGGGCGAGGGCGAGTTCCTGTGGGCGCGGGTGCGCGAGCGGGCGCCGGAACCGGCGCGGGCGCTGCTGTCGGACATGGTGGAGATGTCCTCGGCGCTGCGGCCCTATGAGCTGATCTCGCGCATCCTGCTGCGCCATGGCGGGCGCGAGCGGCTGATCGCGCGGCTGGGGCCGGAGGCCGATGACGGCATCGACGAGCTGCTCTCGCAGGCGCTGGCCTATGAGCGGATGGAGGCGCCCTCGTTGACCGGGTTCCTGGTCTGGCTGGAGGGCGACGAGGTCGAGGTCCGCCGCCAGCCGGGCGCGGCGGGCGAGGGCGAGGGGCTGGTGCGGGTGATGACCGTGCATGGCGCCAAGGGCCTGGAATCGCCGGTGGTCTTCGTGCCGGACGGGGCGCGGCGGCGGGCACCGGCGCCGGATGCGATCCTCAAGCGCGCCGACGGCCCGGCGCTGCCGCGCGGGCGCGCCGGCCAGCGGCCGCAGGCGCTGGAGGAGCTGGTCGCCGCCCGCGCGCAGGCCGAGGCGGAGGAGCGGCGGCGGCTGCTCTATGTCGCGCTGACCCGGGCGGAAAGCTGGCTGATCGTCGGTGCCGCCGGCGAGGCGGGCGACGACGAATCCGCCAGCTGGCATGCCATGGTCGCCGGCGGCATGGCGCGGGCCGAGGGGCTGGAGCGGGTGACGATCCGGACCCCGCTGGGCGAGGGGTCGCGGCTGGCCTTCGGTACCTGGCCCGAGGCGCTGCCCGAAACCGTTCCGGCCGCCGCCCCGCCGCCCGAGCCCGAGCCCGGCTGGCTGCGCGCCCCGGCCCCCGCGCCGGCGCCCGTGCCGCGCCCCGTCGCCGCCAGCCAGCTTGCCGGCGCCAAGGTGCTGGCCGGCACCGCCCCCGCTCCGGATGCCGCCCTGTTCGGCACCCGCCTGCACCTGCTGCTGGAGCATTGGGACGGCCTGTCCGGCCCGGATGCCGCCCGCGACCTGCTGGCCGGGGCCGAGGGCGGGCTGCCCGACGATGACGACCTCGCCGCGCTCTGGGCCGAGGCCGAGGCGGTGCGCGGCGCCGCGGCGCTGGCGCATCTGTTCGCGCCCGGCCCCGAGGATACGGTGCTGACCGAGGTGGCGCTGACCGCGCCGGTTGGCGGCCTGCCCCTTCTGCATGGTACCATCGACCGGCTGCTGGTCGGGCCGCGGCGGGTTCTGGCCATCGACTACAAGTCCAATGCCGAACTGCCGGCCCGGCCCGAGGAGGTGCCGGCGGGCATCCTGCGGCAGATGGCGGCCTATCGCCTTGCCCTGCAAGGGATTTACCCCGACAGGGTGATCGAGATGGCGGTGCTGTGGACCCGCGGCCGCAGCCTGATGCCGCTGCCCGACCGGCTGCTGGCGGGGGTGGCGCTGATGCCGGCGCCCGGGGTGGGTGACCCGCCGGCCCTTGACCCGCCGGGGGGGCGCGCCTAGCTAACCCTCATCCCCTGCGCCGGGTGTTGCCGGCGCGACGCCATTGCAAGGATGCCATCATGCCCACCACTCCCGTTACCGATGCCAGTTTCGACGCCGAGGTCCGCAAGGCGGACGTGCCCGTCGTGGTGGATTTCTGGGCGCCCTGGTGCGGCCCCTGCCGCATGATCGGCCCGGATCTGGAGGCCCTGTCCGACGAATATGCCGGCCGGGTCAAGATCGTGAAGATCAACGTGGACGAGAACCCCGACTCGCCGGCCGAGCTGGGCGTGCGCGGCATCCCGGCGCTGTTCCTGTTCAAGGACGGCCAGGTGGTCTCGAACAAGATCGGTGCCGCCCCCAAGGCCGCGCTGAAAAGCTGGATCGAAGACGCGCTCTGAGCGCGCGATCGTCCCGGACGACCGGAACGGCGGGGCAGGGCCCCGCCGTTTTGCCTGTCAGAGCCGGGTGAGCTTTTCGGCCAGCGACGGGCGCGGGCGCTCGGCCGCAACCTCGCCGCCCGTGCCGATATGGATGAAGCCGGCGATCTCCTCATGCGCAGCGAGGCCCAGCCCGCCCTCCATGAAATGCCGGTCCAGCGCCGCCGGGCCGGTCAGCCAGGTCGCGCCCCAGCCATCGGCCAGCGCCGCATTCAGCAGCGACAGGCAGACGGCGCCCGCCGACAGGTGCTGCTCCCAGCGCGGCACCTTGGGGTTTTCCCCCGGACAGAACACCACGGCGACGATCAGCGGCGAATCCCAGCTGCGCAGCGCCTTTTCGACGCCGCTTTCGTCACGGCCCAGCCGCTGCGCGGCCTCGCGCAGCTGCGGGGCCAGGCGTTTCTGCGCCGCGCGGTCGATCAGCACCAGCCGCCAGGGCTGCATGCGGCCGTGATCCGGCACCCGCAGCGCGGCAGTCAGCAGCGCGTTCAGGCGCTCGCCCTCGGGGGCGGGGTCCTTCAGCGCCGGCCGCGGATAGGAGCGGCGCGTGGCCAGGAATTCGGAGGCGGTCTGGGTCATGGCTGGTCTTGCAATCCTCTGGCCCCGGCCAGCTCGCGCAGCCAGTCCGAGACATGGTTGATCCAGCGCGCCTTGGGTTGGCGCGCGCGGATGGTATCGCGCAGCGGGTCGGGCGCGACAATGGCGCTGCCCGCCAGTGTGGCGATGGCGGCATGCCCGCAGAAGGGCACGTGCAGTTCCGAATAGCCGCCTTCATGCACCAGCACCAGCCTGCCGCCGCAGAGCTCGTCGGCCAGCAAGGCCAGCATGGCGGTCATGGCGCCATAGCTCTCGGCACCCAGCATCATCTGGGCGATGGGGTCGACGGCCGAGGCGTCATAGCCGCAGGCGACGATGATCACATCCGGCCGGTGGCGGCGCAGGGCCGGCACCACCAGCCGCTCCATCGCCTCCAGATAGGTGGCATGGCCGCAGCCGGGCGGCAGCGGGATATTGAGGTTGCTGTCCCCCGCGCCCCGCACCTCGGCGCCGCCGGTATCGAGGGGGTAGTTGTTCTCCTGATGGATGGAGATGGTCAGCACGTCGGGATCGTCGAGGAAGATCGCCTCGGTGCCGTTGCCGTGATGCACGTCCCAGTCGATCACGGCAAAGCGGGCGGCGCGACCCTCGGCCTGGGCGGCGCGGATGGCGATGGCGATATTGGCCATCAGGCAGAACCCGTTCGGCCAGTCCGGCATGCAGTGATGCCCTGGCGGGCGCGACAGCGCATAGGCCCGGCGCAACTCGCCGCCCAGCACCGCGCGCAGCGCCGCGGTGGCGAGGCCGGCCGACAGCGCCGCGATTTCGTAGCCGCCCTTCAGGAACGGGGTGCGCAGGCCCAACTCGCCGCCCTTGTCGTCCGACGCGGCCTTGAAGGCGTCCAGATAGCTGGCCGGGTGGACGCGCAGCAGTTCCTCGCGGCTGGCCTCCGGCGCGCTGCGCAGGTCCAGTTCGTCCAGCAGGCCGGTGACGGCCATCAGGTTGACCAGCCGGCGCTTGGTCTCGGGCGATTCGGGCAGGGCGCCGCCGGGCTGGACCAGGCCGCCGGCCGGAATGGTCAGCACGTAATGCCCGCCGGCATGCCACAGCGTGCGTTCGTCATGGAAGAATCCGGTGGATGGGGGCATGGCGTGGCTCCGTGCTTGGTTTCGGCCGGCAGGGCGGTTACGCAGGACAGCATGACCGACCTTTCCCACCTCGCGCAAGACGGCGCCACCATCGCGGTGCGGGTGACACCCCGCGCCGCCCGCAACGGCATCGAACTGCGCGACGGCCAGATCCGCATCTCGGTCACCGTGGTGCCCGAGGGCGGCAAGGCCACGGCGGCAACGCAGAAGCTGCTGGCCGAGGCGCTGGGGGTGGCGCCCTCGCGGCTGGTGCTGCTGCGCGGGGCGGCAGCGCGCGACAAGGTGTTCCGGCTGGCATAGGCGGTGTCCCTGCGCCGTTCGCCCTGCCGGCCGGGAATCGTGGTCAGTCGGGGGGCGACAGGCGGTAGTTCCCTTCGGGCAGGTTCAGCGCCGCCCGCAATTCGGCCAGCTGCCGCAGAGAGAAGGTGACCAGCGACAGGCTCTCACCGTCCTCGGCCAGTTGCTCGACCACCACGCGGTCGTCGAAGGCGCGGATGGTGATGTCCTCGGCCAGGGGCGCCGGCCCCTCGTCGATCAGGGTGACGATGGTGGCGTCGAATTCGTGCTCGATGGTGAACATGGCGGTTCCTCCCTCACCGGGCAACATTCGCGTGAAGCCGGGGGGTGCGGCAAGGGCATGGCTTGGCCGCTTGCAAGCCGGCGGCTAATCTGCACAAGTCGGCAGTCAAGATGGGGCAGGGGTTACGGATGCGGCAACGGTTGTGGCGCGGTTTCGCGCGGGCGGCGGCGGTGGTCGGCCTGCTGGCGGTGGCCGGCTGTGTCACCACGCCCCAGCAGATGCCGGGCACCCTGCCGCAGGGCACGGTCTCCGCGACGCCGGGCGCGGTTTCGGCCGATCAGAAGGCGCGCAATTTCGTCTCGGTGGTGCAGCGGATGGAGCCGGTGCTGGAGCAGCAATGCCTGTCGCGGCGCAGCAGCCCGATTCGCTGCGATTTCCAGTTCGTCGTCGACGACCGCGACGGGCTGGAGCCCAATGCCTTCCAGACCGTGGACAATGTCGGCCGCCCGATCATCGGCTTTACCCTGAGCCTCATCGCCGAGACCCAGAATGCCGACGAGATCGCCTTCGTCGTCGGCCACGAGGCCAGCCACCACATTCTCGGCCATCTGGATGCCAAGGCCGGCGCGGCGCGGACCGGGGCGATCATCCTGGGCACCATCGCCGCGGCCACCGGCGGCGATCCGGTGGCGGTGCGCGGCGCGCAGAATGTCGGCGCACAGTTCGGCAGCCGCTATTTCAGCAAGGACTGGGAATTGCAGGCCGATTACCTGGGCGCGATCATCAGCAGGCAGGCCGGCTATGACCCGATGCGCGGCGCCGCCTTCTTCGACCGGCTGCCCGATCCCGGCGACCGGGTGCTGGGTTCGCACCCCTCGCGCGAGGCCCGCAAGGCCCAGGTGGCGCGGGCGCTGCGCGACCTCCAGGCCGGCCGCGCGCAATAGCGGCGCCGGCCGGACCGCGCCACGGCGCAGGCTTACGCGCCCGTCAACCCGTGCCGTCGCTGTCGATCGGAAATTCGTGTGAATCTTGTGGCGGTTCTGCAACGGTCGCGGAAAAATGCCCGTGGCTAGCACCTGATTTTGGTGGATATTCCTTTGCATGAAATAAGCATGCTGAAGGCGGATTTCCGAAAGGCTTGCAATTTCATGGAACCTTACGGAAAGGTGAATCCCAAGCCACGAAAAATGGTTCAGGTTGTAGAGTGAACAGGTAAGTCCGCCATGCTCGGTGTTGTCGTCTGGAGCAATGAAACGCGCAGCAAGGCGGTGATCTGGTGCGAGGATCAGGGCGCCCTCGCCTATCTGGAGGGGGTGGCCAACCTCGCCGCCACCGTGGCGATCTGGCCCAGCGCCGGCGACCTGGTGGAGCTGGATTGCGTGCTGGAGGGCGGCCTGCGGCTGGCCCGCAACGTGCGGCTGGTCTCGCCCGGCGTGGGCGCCGCCCTGCCGCGGGCGCTGCGCGCGCGGGCGGTGCGGGCCGAGACCGCGGCCGAGCCGGCCGATCCGGCAATCCCCGCCGGCGACCTGTCGCATCTGCGGCTGGTCTCGGACCGGGCGGTGGCGAATTGCCCGCTGGCCGGCACGACCGCCCCGCGCAGCGCGGTCGCCGGCAGCTGACCCGCCGCGGCTGGGCGGAGCGTCCGCCGCCGCGACCGGTTTTTCCGCATGACGGGTGCCTCAGGCGCCGCGGGCCAGCGCGGCCACGCCGGTGCGCGCCTGGTCCGACAGTCCCAGCGGCCGCATCAACTCGGCAAAGGCGTCCAGCTTTTCCGGGGCGCCGGTGATCTCGAACACAAAGCTTTCCAGCGTCGAATCCACGACATTGGCGCGGAAGATGCCGCCGATGCGCAGCGCCTCGACCCGCTGCTCGCCCTTGCTGGTGACCTTGAACAGGCCCAGCTCGCGCTCGACGCTGGGCGATTCCACGGTCAGGTCATGGACATCATGCACCGGCACGATCCGGCCCAGCTGCGCCTTGATCTGCTCGATCACCGCCGGGGTGCCGCGGGTCACCACCGTGATGCGCGAGCGGTGGCCGGCATGGTCCACCTCGGCCACGGTCAGGCTGTCGATATTGTAGCCCCGCCCGGAAAACAGCCCGATGACCCGGGCCAGCACCCCCGGCTCGTTCTCGACCAGCAGCGCCAGGGTGTGGCGCTCCTCGGCCTCGGAATGCGGGTCGCGCAGGTCATAGGCGGAATGGCTGGAGGCGCCTTTCTGGATGGTCAGGGCCATGTTCGGTTCCCTCATTGGTGTTGCAATGGGGGGCGGCGCCGGGCCGCCCCGTCCGTTCCCGGCCGTTAGACCAGGGCGCCGCCGCCGGCGCCGATGGCGCCCTCGGTGGCGGCATCGCCCAGCAGCATCTCGTTATGCGGTTTGCCCGAGGGGATCATCGGGAAGCAGTTCTCGTGACGCTCGACCAGCACGTCCAGCAGGAAGGGGCCGTCATAGGCCAGCATCTCGCGGATGGCATCGTCCAGCTCCGCCGGGTCCGAGACCATGCGGCCCTTGCAGCCGAAGGCCTCGGCCATCTTGACGAAGTCGGGCAGCGATTCCGACCAGCTCTGCGAATAGCGCCCGCCATGCAGCAGCTGCTGCCATTGCCGCACCATGCCAAGGCGCTCGTTGTTCAGGATGAACTGCTTGACCGGGGCGCGGAACTGCACCGCCGTTCCGATCTCCTGCATGTTCATCAGGAAGCTGGCATCGCCGGCGACGTTGATGACCACCGCCTCGGGATGCGCGACCTGCACCCCCACCGAGGCCGGCAGGCCATAGCCCATCGTGCCCAGCCCGCCCGAGGTCATCCAGCGGTTCGGCTGGTCGAAATGCAGGTATTGCGCCGCCCACATCTGATGCTGGCCGACCTCGGTGGTGACATAGCGGTCGAGGTCGGCGGTCAGCGCCTGCAGCCGCTCCAGCGCGTATTGCGGCTTGATGACCGTGTCCGAGCCGCGATAGGCGAGGCAGTTGCGCGTCTTCCATTCCTCGATCTGCGCCCACCATTTCGGCAGCGCGGCGGTGTTGGTGCGCCCGCCGCGGGATTTCCAGACCCGCAGGATCTCGGCGGTGACGGCGCCGACATCGCCGACGATCGGCACCTCCACCCGCACGATCTTGTTGATCGAGCTGCGGTCCACGTCGATCTGCACCTTGACCGAGCCGGGGCTGAAATCCGCCACGCGGCCGGTGATGCGGTCGTCGAAGCGCGCGCCCAGCGTCAGCATCAGGTCGCAGTCATGCATGGCCAGGTTGGCCTCGTAGAGGCCGTGCATGCCCAGCATGCCCAGCCACAGCCGGCCGCTGGCCGGATAGGCGCCCAGGCCCATCAGCGTCGAGGTCACCGGGAAGCCGGTGGACTCGGCCAGGTCGCGCAGCGCCTGGCAGGCGGCGGGGCCGGAATTGATCACGCCGCCGCCGGTATAGAAGATCGGCCGCTCGGCCTGCTCGATCAGTTCGACCACGCGCAGGATCGCCGCCTCGTCCAGCGCCGGGGCCGCCGCGGCCTCGGGCTTCGGCGCCGGGCCGTGATAGGTGCCGGTGGCGAATTGCACGTCCTTCGGGATGTCGATCAGCACCGGGCCTGGCCGGCCCGAGGTCGCCACCTCGAAGGCGCGGTGGATGGTCTGCGACAGCCTCTCGGTGTCCTTGACCAGCCAGTTGTGCTTGGTGCAGGGCCGGGTGATGCCGACGGTATCGGCCTCCTGAAAGCCGTCGGTGCCGATCAAGAAGGTCGGCACCTGACCCGACAGCACGATGACCGGGATCGAATCCATCAGCGCATCGGTGAGCCCGGTGACGGCATTCGTCGCCCCCGGCCCCGAGGTCACCAGCACCACGCCCGGCCTGCCGGTCGAGCGCGCATAGCCCTCGGCCATGTGCACCGCACCCTGCTCGTGGCGGACCAGGATGTGCTGGATGTCGTTCTGCTGGAAAAGCTCGTCATAGATCGGAAGGACGGCGCCGCCGGGATAGCCGAATACCGTGTCCACGCCCTGATCGCGCAGAGCCTGAACCACCATCTTCGCACCCGTCATCACTTCGGACATGCCATCCTCATCGTCATCACTTCACCGTCATGCGGCGACGCGGCAAACTAGGCCCGCCGCGCGGCAGCGTCAATGCCTGATCGCGCGAATTGTGACCGGAACTGTCGCAAAAATGCAAGATAATTGCGTGCCCATGAGCCAACCGGAAACTTTCGCGATTCAGGGCAGGGTAATGCGCGTCACCTGCTCGGCAATCGGGGCGACCGACAGCGGATGCGCGTCGCCGTCGTGATCGGCCGGGTTGCCGATGTCGCGCCAGATCCCGCCCTTGTAGATGTCCAGAGCGGCGAATTTCGCCTTGTATTCCATCTTGCGGCTGCCGGGGACCCAATAGCCCAGATAGACATAGGGCAGCCCGGCGCGCCGCGCCAGATCGACATGGTCGAGGATGACATGGGTGCCGAGGCTGCGCCGGGTCTCGGCCGGGTCGTAGAAGCTGTAGACCAGCGATAGCCCGTCATCGAGGATGTCGGTCAGGCAGACCGCCGCCAGCCGGGTGCCGTCGGGGGCGGCATCGGCGCCGTCGTCCCGCAGCCGGTATTCGATGACGCGGGTGCGGATCGGGGTCTCCTCGATCATGGCGGCGAATTCCAGCACGTCCATGTCGGCCATGCCGCCATCGGCATGGCGCGTGTCCAGATAGCGGCGGAACAGGGCATATTGCTCCTCCGTCGCCCAGGCGGAGGTGGTCACCCGCTGCAGGTCGCGGTTGCGCCGCGTCACCCGCGCCTGCCCGCGCGAGGGGCGAAAGTCGCCCACCCGGATGCGCGCCGACATGCAGGCCACGCAGGTATCGCAGCTGGGCCGGTAGAGGACGTTCTGGCTGCGGCGAAAGCCCTGCCGCGACAGGGTGTTGTTCAGCGCCACCGGGTTGTCGCCGGTCAGGGCGGTGAACAGCTTGCGCTCGGCCCGGCCATGCAGATAGGGGCAGGGCTGCGGCGCGGTCACATAGAATTGCGGGGCGTTCGACGGGCTGTGGCGCATCGGTCCAGTGGGGATGACGGAACGGGGGCCGGCGGCCGGGCGCAGCCGGTGGCATGGCAGGTTGCGCCAGCCTAGCAACCCCGGCCGGTTGCGCCAAGCCAATCACGACAATGCGGCGGATTTTTCCTCGGGCGCCCGGCCGCGCCCGATTGACCGCCGCCCCGGCACCGTTACGCTTTGCGCCATGAGCCTCGCCGACCGCATCACCCGCCTGCCGATCGCCCTCGACCCCGCGCGGGGCGCGGCGGCGCTGGCGCAGTTGCCGCCTTTGCCCGAACCGGTGGCGCGGCTGGTGGCGGGGGCGGCCGGCTCCTCGCCCTATCTGGCGCGGCTGGTGGCGCGCGAGGCCGACTGGCTGGTGCCGCGGCTGGAGGCGGTTCCCGACCCCGAGGCGCTGGTGGCCGGGGTGCTGGCCGGGCTGGCCGACCTCGCGCCCGATGCGCTCGGCCCCGGCCTGCGCCGGGCCAAGGCGCGGGTGGCGCTGCTGGTGGCGCTGGCCGATCTGGGCGGGGTCTGGCCGCTGGAGGTGGTCACCGGCGCGCTGACCGGGCTGGCCGATGCCGCCGTCGACCTCGCCTTCCGCGCCCATCTGCGCCGCGAGACCGCCCGTGGCCGCATCCCCGCGCATGAGGCCGATGCCGGCGGGCTGATCCTGCTGGCCATGGGCAAGATGGGCGCGCATGAGCTGAACTATTCCAGCGACATCGACCTGATCGTGCTGTTCGACGACGAGGCCTATGACCCGGCCGACCGTGCCGAGGCCCGCGCCGGGCTGATTCGCGTCACCCGGCAGGCGGCGGCGACGCTGTCGGACATCACCGACCAGGGCTATGTGTTCCGCACCGACCTGCGGCTGCGCCCGGATGCCTCGGTGACGCCGGTCTGCATCTCGGCCGCCGCGGCGCTGGCCTATTACGAGGCCGAGGGCCGCACATGGGAGCGGGCGGCGCATATCAAGTCCCGCCCCTGCGCCGGCAACATCGCCGCGGGCGAGCGGTTCCTGCGCGAATTGCGGCCCTTCGTCTGGCGCCGGCATCTGGATTTCGCCGCCATCGAGGATGCGCATGGCATGCGGCTGCGCATCCGCGACCACAAGGGCCTGCATGGCGCCATCGCCGCGCCCGGCCATGACATCAAGCTGGGCCGCGGCGGCATCCGCGAGATCGAGTTCTTCACCCAGACCCGGCAGCTGATCTCCGGCGGCCGCGATCCCGGCCTGCGCCTGCGTGGCACGGTGCCGGCGCTGGCGGCGCTGGCCGCGGCCGGCTGGGTGCCGCCCGAAATCGCGCAGGAACTGACCACGGCCTACCGGCTGCATCGCGGTATCGAGCATCGCATCCAGATGGTCGACGACACCCAGACCCATCGCCTGCCCGCCGGCGGCCCGGCGCTGGATGCGGTGGCGCGGCTGGACGGCGCGCCCGAGACCGGCCCCTGGGCCGAGGCGATCACCCGCCGGCTGGTGCGGGTCGAGGCGCTGACCGACGCCTTCTTCGCCCCCGGCGAGGCGCCCGCCGCGCGCCCGGCGCTGCCCCCCGACCAGGAGGCGCTGATCGAGGGCTGGCCCACCTATCCGGCGCTGCGCAGCGACCGGGCGCGGCGGATCTTTCGCCGCATCGAGCCTGACCTGCTGGCGCGAATGCAGCGCGCCGCCAGCCCCGGTGAGGCGCTGGCCCGGTTCGACGGCTTCCTGCGCGGCATGCCCTCGGGGGTGCAGCTGTTCACCCTGTTCGAGGCCAATCCGCAGCTGATCGACCTGATCGTCGACATCTGCGCCACCGCGCCGCGGCTGGCGCATTACCTGTCGCGCCATTCCGGGGTGCTGGATGCGGTGATCGCCGGCAGCTTCTTTTCCCGCTGGCCCGGGGCGGCGGGGCTGCGCACGGCGCTGGAGGCGACGCTGGCCGCGGCCATGGCCGCGCCGGATGGCGGCTACGAGCGTGCGCTGGATGCCGCCCGCCGCTTTGCCCATGAATGGCAGTTCCGCATCGGCGTGCATCACCTGCGCGGGCTGATCGGCGGCGAGGAGGCGGCCGGGCAATATGCCGACCTCGCCGATGCGGTGATCGCGGCGCTGACCGGGGTGGTGGTGGCCGAGTTCGCGCGCCGCCACGGGCCGCCGCCGGGGCAGGGGGCGGTGGTGCTGGGCATGGGCTCGCTGGGATCGCGGCGGCTGCATGCCTCCTCGGATCTGGACCTGATCGTGATCTTCGATGCTGGCGAGGAGGCGGTCTCGGACGGGGCCAGACCCCTGACGGCACGGCCCTATTACACGCGGTTGACCCAGGCGCTGATCACCGCGCTGTCGGTGCCCACCGCCGCCGGCCCGCTTTACGAGGTGGACATGCGGCTGCGCCCCTCCGGCCGGCAGGGGCCGGTGGCCAGCGCCCTGGCCTCGTTTCGCAGCTACCAGTTCGAGGAGGCCTGGGTCTGGGAGCATCTGGCGCTGACCTGCGGCCGCGCTCTGGCCTGGCTGGGCGAGGCTGGCGCGGCGCTGGCCGGCGAGGTCGAGGCGCTGCGCGTCGAGGTGCTGGCGCGGCGCGGCCGGGATGCGCGGGTGCTGCCCGACCTGGCGGCGATGCGGGCGCGCATCTTTGCCGCCAAGTCCCCCGACGGTGCCTGGGAGGCCAAGATCGGCCCCGGCCGCCTGCAGGATATCGAGCTGCTGGCGCAGAGTTTCGCGCTGCGTGCCGGGGCGCCGGGGCGCACCGTCGCCGCCCAGATCCGCGCCGGTCGCCGGGCCGGGCTGGTCGCGGCGGCGGAGGCCGAGGCGCTGCTGTCCAGCCACCGCTTCCTGTGGCAGTTCCAGGCGGCGCGGCGGCTGCTGACCGACCTGCCGCTGGACATGGAACATATCGGCGAGGGCGGCCGCGCCTTCCTGCTGCGCGAGGCCGGATGTGCCGACCTCGCGGCGCTGGCGGCGCGGCTGGAGGCGGCAACCACCACGGCGGCGGCGATCATCGACCGGCTGGTGGGCACCCCCGCCGAGTAAGGCGGGGCGCGGCCCCGAGGTGCGGCGGTGCGGCTGGAGGCGGCGACCACCACGGCGGCGACGGTTGTCGACCGGCTGGCGGCGCCGACGCCGAGGGATTGGGCGGGCGGTCGCGGGGTGCGGTGGCACGGCGATCTGGGTGGAGGTCGCGAGGACTCGCCGGATTGTCGGTCAACCGAGGCAACGCGGGCCAAGGGCGAATCGCCACCCGCGCCCGAGACGGGTTGCGGCACCCGATTCGCGCTGCCGCCGCCGGTCGAAGCGTGGGCGATTCGCCCGCCGGATCGCGGCGGTGCGCTCACTCGATCTTGCCAATCACCTCGACCCGGCGGCTTTCGGGTGGCTCCGGCGGCCGGGCGCGGTGGCGGGCCGTGGCAATCAGGCTGTCGGCCTCCGGGCTGCGCGCGCCAGCCGCGGCCTGTACCTGCCGGTGCAGCGCCACGCCGGCCGGGGCCGCCGCCGCGGGGGCCGCCGCCGGCTCGCCGGCGGCATCGAACACGCCATGGGTGGTCTTGTCCCAGTAGAACGGCTTGTGCAGTACCTCCCAGATCGCCTTCCAGCCGGCAAAGCAGCCCAGCGGATAATAGAGCATGCAGGTCGGCAGCCAGCGCAGCAGGTGCCGGCGCGGCGCCGCGCGGGTGGCGAAGACGCCGATCGCCAGGTTCACCGCCTCCGAGGACAGGAACAGCGCGAACAGCGCCGGGCTGCCCCAGCCGCCCAGCAGCGTGGCCACCGGATGCGGCGCGCCCAGCGCCATCGACCAGCAGGCCCAGAGCAGCGGCGCCAGCAGGAATCCGGCCACGCAGCCCAGCATCTGGACCTGGAAGGCCAGGAACGGCGCCGTGCCGATCTGGCGCCACAGCCGCAGCGGCCGGCGCATATGCACCGCCCAGGTCATGAAGAACCCCTTCAGCCAGCGCGAGCGCTGCTTGATCCAGGGCAGCGTGCGGCAATTCGCCTCCTCGAAGGTCGTGCTGTCCAGCATCTCGGTGCGCAACCCGCAACGGGCGAGTCGCATGCCCAGATCGGCATCCTCGGTCACGTTCCAGGCGTCCCAGGCGCCCACCGCCTCCAGCAGCTTGCGGCGGAAGAAGATCGTGGTGCCGCCCAGCGGCACCACCAGCCCCAGCGCCGCGATTCCCGGCAGCACGCCGCGGAAATGCGTCGCGTATTCGATGGTGAAGCAGCGTGCCAGCCAGTTGGTGCGCGGGTTGTAGAAATCCAGCCTGCCCTGCAGGCAGGCCACCTCGGGCGCGGCATGGGCAAAGCGGCGGGCGACCTCCAGCAGCTGGTCGGGCTCGGGCTCGTCCTCGGCATCCCAGACGCCGACCACCTCGCCCCGGCAGAAGTTCAGCGCATAGTTCAGCGCCCGTGGCTTGGTGCGCACCGGCCCGTCGGGCACCGTCACCACCCGCATCCAGCGCGGCAGCCGCGCCCCGGCCAGCGCGTCGCGGGTGACCGAATCGCTTTCCTCGACCACCAGCAGGATGTCGGTCAGCGCGCGCGGATAGGTCAGCCGCGCCAGCCGCGCCACCAGCCGCGGGGCGATGTCGGCCTCGCGAAACATCGGCACCATGACCGAGATCACCGGCAGCCGCTCCGGCAGCGGCAGGGGCGGCGGCGATGGCCGGCGGCGCAGGCGCAGATGCGCGAGGAAGGCCAGCAGCCGCAGCCCCATATTGGCGGCGAGGATCAGTGCCGTCAGCAGGGTCAGCCCGCCGATGGTTGCCGCCGGCGCATGGACCAGCCCGGCCAGCAGCGCCAGGACCAGCGCCGCCGCCACCGCCCAGACCCGGATAGTGTGCCGCTGGCGGGCGCTCTGCCCGGCCTCGACGCTGGTCTCGGCCTGGTGCAGCATCTGGCGGCCGCGGGCGGCCAGGATCGCGGCGCGGATCTGCGCCTCGGTCGCCAGCAGCATCCTGACCGGGCCGAAGCCGGCGGGGAGGTGCGCGCGCAGGGCCTCGAACTCCTCGGGCCGGGCGGTGGCGACGAAGGTCACCGAGCCGACGCGGCGCCAGGGCAGGATGCCCCGGGCGAGGCATTCGGCGGTGCCGATGGCGTCGATCAGCCGGGCATCGGGGGGCGCGGTCCGCGGGTCGACCTGGCTGGTGCGCCATTGCAGGCACAGCGCCCGCATCAGGTCGGCCTCGGCCACCCAGCCGCGGGCAAGCAGGATCTCGCCCAGCCGTGCCTGTTCGCGCCGGCGCATGACCACGGCCTGCAGCAGGCGGCCGGGATCGACCAGCCCCAGCTCGATCAGGATCTGCCCCAGCGGGCGCGGGTCGCGCGGCGTGGCGCCGGTATCGGGCCGGGCGGCGGCCGGCGGCGCACTGCGGATCGGGGCCGGCAGGCGGGTGACCTTGCCGGCATCCGTCACCCGCATCTCGTGCCGGCGGGTGCGCAGGCTGGCGGCGAACAGATCCTCGGCATCGGGGCGCGTCCCGGCCCCGGTCTCGACGACATGCAGATCGGCCCTCGCCATAGCCACCCCCAGCAGATTCGCCCGCGTGATGGGGCGAAACTGGCACGGGAGATGTTAAGACAAGGTTAAGCCGCGGCGAGGGGCGGAGAATTCCGCCCCGTCACCGCCGGCTACCCGGCATCAGCGGCCGCGGCGGGCGCGGATGGCCTCGGCAAAGCGGGTGAACAGGTGCAGGCTGTCGGTGGGGCCGGGACTGGCCTCGGGGTGGTACTGCACGGAGAACACCGGCCGCCCCTCGACCCGCAGCCCGCAATTGCTGCCGTCGAACAGGCTGACATGGGTTTCCGCCACGCCCTCCGGCAGGCTGGCCGCATCCACCGCAAAGCCATGATTCATCGAGGTGATCTCGACCTTGCCGGTCTCGACATCGCGCACCGGGTGGTTGGCGCCGTGATGGCCATGGGCCATCTTGACCGTCTGCGCGCCCAGCGCCAGCGCCAGCATCTGATGGCCGAGGCAGATGCCGAAGATCGGCAGGTCGCGGGCCAGCAATTCGCGGATCATCGGCACCGCATATTCGCCGGTGGCGGCCGGGTCGCCGGGGCCGTTCGACAGGAACACCCCCTCCGGGTCATGGGCCAACACGTCCTCGGCGGTGGCGGTGGCCGGCAGCACGGTGACATCGGCGCCGGTCTGCGCCAGCGCCCGCAGGATGTCGCGCTTGGCGCCGTAATCGACCGCCACCACCCGCAGCCGGCCGCCCGGCTCCTCGGCCGGCGCGGCGAAGCCCTCGGGCCAGTGCCAGACGCCCTCGTTCCAGCGATAGCTCTGCCGGCAGCTCACCTCCTTGGCGAGGTCGAGCCCCACCAGCCCCTTCCATTCGCGGGCCTGCGCCACCAGGGCGGGAATGTCGAAATTCCCCTCCGGGTCATGGGCCAGCACCACATGGGGGGCGCCGCCCTCGCGGATGGCGCGGGTCAGCCGGCGGGTATCGACGCCGCCGATGCCGATGCGGCCGCGCCGCTCCATCCAGCCGGCCAGGTCCGAGGCGGCGCGCCAGTTCGACGGTTCGGTCGGGTCCCAGCGCACCACGATGCCGCTGGCCACCGGGTCGGGGGCCTGGTCGTCCTCGGGCGTGACGCCGGTGATGCCGATATGGGGGAAGGTGAAGGTCACGATCTGGCTGGCATAGGAGGGATCGGTCATCACCTCCTGATAGCCGGTCATGGCGGTGTTGAAGACCAGTTCCGCCACCACGCTGCCGGTGGCGCCGAAGCCGCGGCCGTGGAACACGCGGCCATCGGCCAGCACGAGGCAGGCGGTTGCGCGGGAGGGGGCGGTGGCGGTCGCGCCCGTCTGGGCGCGCGCCGCCGCGCCCGCATGCGGCTCGACGTGCTGGGGGCTGGTCATGGTCTGGGTCCGGTGCTGGGAAATCGGCCGGACAGTAAGCACCACGCGCCGCCGGGTCAAGCGGCTGGCGCCTTGCGCGGCGCCGGCTTCGCGCCTAGATCGCGAGGGCGTGACCTGAAAGGAGGCCGCAACATGGACCTGCGAACCCGTATCCAGACCGCCACCAACCAGGCGATGAAGGCCCGCGACGCCGCCCGTACCTCGACGCTGCGGCTGATCTCGGCGGCCATCAAGGACCGCGAGATCGGCCTGCGCGGCGAAAAGGGCGCCGATGCCGTGCTGGAGGAGGCTGATATCGTCGCCATCCTCGCCAAGATGGTGAAACAGCGCCAGGAATCGGCGCGCGCCTATGAGGAGGGCGGCCGGCTGGAACTGGCCGAGAAGGAGGAGGCCGAGATCGGCGTGATCCAGTCCTTCCTGCCGCGCCAGCTCGATGCGGCCGAGGTCGAGGCCGCGATCGACCGGGCGGTGTCCGATCTGGGCGCCTCGGGCCTGCGCGACATGGGCAAGGTGATGGCGGAGCTGCGCGCCCGCCATGCCGGCCAGATGGATTTCGGCGCCGTCGGCCCGATGGTCAAGGCGCGGCTGATGGGGTGAGGGGCCTGCGCCCTTCATCGCCGCCCGAAGCTGCGTGCAAGCGCGCACCCCGCGCC
>JBEBVF010000039.1:0-24463 GCA_040392885.1 Paracoccus sp. (in: a-proteobacteria)
GCGCGGGCCTCGGCCTCGGCCCCGGCACGGGCGGCGCGCTCGCGCATCTGGCGCAGATCGGCAACCAGCCGCTCGGCCGCCTGCGCCTGCGCCGACAGCCGTGCGGCCTCGGCCTGCAGATGGCTCAGCCCCGCCTCGACCTGTTGCAGGGCCTCGGCGGCCTCCTCGGCGGCCCGGGTGGCGGTGGCCAGCCGGTCGCCATGGCCGGATTGCGCCTTGTCGAGTTCGCCGCGCTCCCATTGCAGGCGCTCGACCATCTCGGCCGCATCGCGGTTGAGGGCGGTTTCGCGGGCGATGTCCTTGTCCAGCCGCGCCAGTTCGGCGGTCAGCCGCGCGGCACTCGCCCGGGCGCGGGCTTCGGCGGCATCGACGGCCTCGCGGGCGGTGGTGGCGCGGGCCAGCACGGCATTGGCGATCTGCGATTCCTCGCGCAGCGGCGGCAGGGCGGCCTCGGCGGCCAGCCGCGCCTCGGTCGCCTTGCGCGCGCCGGCCTCGGCTGCGGCGGTGGCGGCGGTGGCGGTGCGCAGCGCCTCGCTGGCGGCCTGATGCTGCGCCGCCGCCTCCGTCCAGCGCCGCCACAGGGCCATGCGCTCGGCCAGACGCAGCGCGGTGCCGATCTCGCGATAGCGGGCGGCGGCGCGGGCCTGCCGGGTGAGGCTGGCAGCCTGCGCGGCCAGCTGCGCCAGCGTATCGTCGACCCGGGCCAGGTTCTGCTCGGCCCCATTCAGCTTCAGCTCGGCCTCGTGGCGGCGCTGATAGAGGCCGGAAATCCCCGCCGCCTCCTCCAGAATCCGCCGCCTTGCCTTGGGCTTGGCGTTGATCAGCTCGGAAATCTGCCCCTGCCGCACCAGCGCCGGGCTGTGCGCGCCGGTCGAGGCATCGGCGAACAGCATCTGCACGTCGCGCGCGCGCACTTCGCGGCCATTGATGCGATAGGCGCTGCCGGCATCGCGGGTGATGCGGCGGGTGATCTCCAGCGCGTCGGAATCGTTCAGGCCGGCCGGGGCCAGCCGGTCGCGGTTGTCGATGGTCAGCGAGACCTCGGCATGGGCGCGGGCGGTGCGGGCGCCGCTGCCGGCAAAGATCACGTCCTCCATGCCGGCGCCGCGCATGGCCGAGGGGCGGTTCTCGCCCATCACCCAGCGCAGGGCCTCCAGCAGGTTCGACTTGCCGCAGCCGTTCGGGCCGACCACGCCGGTCAGCCCCTCGCGGATCACCAGATCGGTGGGGTCCACGAAGCTTTTGAAACCGTTGAGGCGCAGGCGGTCGAAGCGCAAGGCGGGCGGTCCATCCCTTGGGGTCGGCTGACCCGGACTGTCGCCCGCCGCGCCGTTCGGGTCAAGGATTTACCGCAAGATATAGCGGGTCGCCGCCGGCATCCCGCAAGCTGTTGTTGCCTCAGTCATGCTCGCCCAGCATCGGCGAGGGCTGATCCAGCGCCAGTTCCGACCCCGAAAAGCTGATCGGCAGCCGAACGCCGGGGATGCCCTGCGGCTGGATCCGCAACCCGCGCGCGACCACCTGCGGATCGGCAAAGACGTCGCCCATATCGTTGATCGGCCCGGCGGGCACCCCCTGGGCCTCCAGCGCCGCCAGCAGGTCGTCGCGGGTCCAGGTGCGGGTGGCGGCGCTGATCGCCTCGGTCAGCGCGGCGCGGTTGGCGATGCGGTCGGCATTGGTCCGGTACTCCGCCGCCTCGGCCAGCCCTTCCAGCCCCAGCAGCCGGCACAGCCGCCCGAATTGCCCGTCATTGCCCACCGCGATGATCGCCCAGCCGTCCGAACAGTCGAAGACCGCATAGGGCACCAGGTTGGGATGCGCATTGCCCATCCGCTGCGGGGCGGTGCCGGTGGCCAGATAGTTCAGCGACTGGTTGGCCATGATCGCCGTGCCCACGTCCAGCAGGGCCATGTCGACATGCTGGCCCTCGCCGGTCATGTCGCGCTGGCGCAGCGCGGCGAGGATGCCGACGGCGGCATAGATGCCGGTGAACACGTCGGTGACGGCGACGCCGACCTTCTGCGGTTGGCCGTCCGGCTCGCCGGTCACCGACATCAGCCCGCACATGCCCTGGATGATATAGTCATAGCCGGCGCGATGCGCATAGGGCCCGGTCTGGCCGAAGCCGGTGACGCTGCAATAGACCAGCTTCGGGTTGACCTTGCACAGGCTGTCATAGTCGAGGCCGTATTTCTTCAGCCCGCCGACCTTGAAATTCTCGATCAGCACATCGGCATCGGCGACCAGCCGGCGCACCTTCTCCTGCCCCTCCGGGGTGCGGAAATCGGCGGTCACCGATTGCTTGCCCCGGTTGGTGGCGTGGAAATAGGCCGCCGTGCGCTCGGTCGTGCCGTCGGGGCGGGTGCGCTCGATGAAGGGCGGGCCCCAGCGGCGGGTGTCGTCGCCCTCCGGCGCCTCGACCTTGATCACCTCGGCGCCCAGGTCGGCGAGGATCTGGCCCGACCACGGCCCGGCCAGGATCCGCGCCAGTTCGACGACCTTCAGCCCGGCAAGCGGCCTCATTCCTTCGCCCCTTCCGCTTCGGCCAGCTTGGCGTCGATGAGCGTCTTCATACTGTCCCAGCTCTGGTTCGGCACCTTCTCGCCGCCGATGATGAAGCTGGGGGTGGCGTCGATCTTGTCGGCCTCGGCATTGGTCTGGTAGGCGCCGACCAGCGCCTCGACAAAGCTGCGATCGTCCCAGCAGGCTTGGATGGCGTCGGCATCCATGCCGGCGCGCAGCCCGATCTTGCGCAGACTGTCGGCCAGCGCCTCGCCGCTCGAGTCGGGCTTCAGCCAATCGGCCTGCTCGTCCATGACCATGCCGCCGACGGCATAGAATTTCTCCGGCTCGCAGCGGGCGAGGATGCCGGCCCAGAGGCCGACCGCGTCGAAATACACGTCGCGCTGGATGAAGCGGACCTTGCCGGTGTCGATATATTCGGCCTTCAGCGTCGGGAACACGTCCCGGTGGAAGGCGCCGCAATGCGAGCAGGTGAAGCTGGCATATTCGACGATGGTGAGCGGCGCGTCCTCGCTGCCCAGCACGATGTCCTGGGCGGCGCGCTGCGCGCGCTCCGAGGGGGCGGCGGTGGCGGGCGCCTCGGTGCCGGTGGTCTGGGCCCAGCCGCCGGCCGGCAGGGCGGTGGCGGCGAGGGCGAGGGCGAGCAGGGGCGCGCGGAAATGCATGCAGGGACCTTTCATGTCGGGGATGCCCCGTCCTTGCGGGACAGGATCTGTATGGCAAGCCGTTCGAGGGATTGCCGGAAATGCGGGTCGCGGACCCCGGCCACCGAGGCCGCGGCCTCGCGCAGCACCTCCGGCGCCGGCGGGCGGGCCTGGGGTTGCGCGGTGCCGGGCGCCGGGGTGAAATGCGCCTGGCCCTCGGAAAAGCCGGTGGCGGCGGTCTGGGTCAGGCTGATCCGCGCCACCGCGTTATAGCCGAAACAGGCATTCACCCGCTCGCGGATCGCGGGCAGCCGCATCTCCAGCATCGGGGCCTGCGGGCCGGTGGTCAGCAGCACCAGCGTGGCGCCGAAGCCGCGGCCATGGCTCATGCTCACCGGGCGGCAGATGGCGGCGATGTCCTCGCCGACGATCTCCGGCCAATGGGTCAGCAGCCGGGCGACGGCGAAGCCGCGCTTGCCGGCGGCGTCGCGGATGGCGCCCTCGGTCAGCCGCGCCACCGGCTCGAAGCCGCGCATCCGCCGGCGGGGGGCGGGCGGGGTCCGGGGCGGGACCGGCTGATGGGGAACGGTGGCGCTCATGCCCGCATTCTTATCGACTGTGGCGCAATGGGAAAGGGGCAGCCCGATCCGGTGCGGTGAAATTCCGGTGACGAGCGCGTCAGATGCGGCTAATCAGGCGGTCATGTCGAAACCCTCCCCTTCCCCGGAGGCCGGTCCCGCCGGCGATGCCGTCGCCCGCGACCTGCTGGCCTGGTATGACCGCCACGCCCGCGACCTGCCCTGGCGCATCCCGCCCGGCGATCCGGCGCGGCCCGACCCCTATCGGGTCTGGCTGTCGGAGGTGATGCTGCAGCAGACCACGGTGGCCGCGGTGCGCGGCTATTTCGCCCGCTTTACCGGGCGCTGGCCGGATGTGGCCGCGCTGGCCGCGGCCTCGGAGGCCGATGTGATGGCCGAATGGGCCGGCCTCGGCTATTATGCCCGCGCCCGCAACCTGATCGCCTGCGCGCGGCAGGTGGCGGCTTTGGGCGGCTTTCCCGACACGCGCGAGGGGCTGCGCGCCCTGCCGGGGGTCGGCGACTATACCTCCGCCGCCATTGCCGCCATCGCCTTCGACCGGTCCGAAACCGTGGTCGATGGCAATGTCGAGCGCGTGACCGCCCGGCTCTTTGCCGTCGAGACCCCGCTGCCCGCCGCCCGGCGGCGGCTGCGCGAACTGGCCGGGCGGCTGACCCCGGCGCGGCGCCCGGGCGATTTCGCCCAGGCGATGATGGATCTGGGGGCGACGATCTGCACCCCGCGCAACCCCGCCTGCGTGATCTGCCCGCTGCGCCCGCATTGCGCCGCCAGCGCGCAGGGCGTCGCCGCCGAACTGCCGCGCCGCCAGCCGAAGGCGCCGCGCCCGGCCCGCAAGGGCGTGGTCTGGGTGCTGACCACCCCCCGCGGCGACGTGCTGACCGAGCGCAGGCCGGAGACCGGGCTGCTCGGCGGCATGCTGGCCTTTCCCTCGGCCGGCTGGGATGGCAGCGGCGTCGCGCCGCCCGCCGACCTGGCCTGGCGCGAAGCCGGCACCGTCACCCATGTCTTCACCCATTTCTCGCTGGAGCTGGCGGTGCTGGCCGCCGAGGCCGAGGCCAATCCCCGCCGCGGCAGCTGGATCAGGGCGGAGGATTTCGATCCCGGCGCCCTGCCGGGTCTGTTCCGCAAAGTCTGGAAGATCGCATCGTCCTGAGCCCTCCCTTCGCCGCAGCCGATTCGCGCTGCCCTCGGGCCCAGCTTGCTTGGGAGGGGTTAAGAATTCCTTGAATTTCCCTGTAAAATTCGACGTATCTGCGGAAATTTAGCCAGGGTCGCGGGCTTGGCGCGGGCGGCTCATTCGCGTTATGTTCCGGGCATGGACAAGCGATTCCTCCAGGCCGCCCCTTTCTGGCTCTCCCTCGGGATGGTGCCGCTGATCGTGATCGCGGCGCGGCTGGGCGGGTGGTGGTTCCTGCTGCTGCCGGTCTATGCGTGGTGGCTGGTCACCGGCCTCGACGCCGCCCTCGGCCACGAGGAGGGCAATCCCGATACCGACACTCCGGATTCGGAGCTGTTCTGGTATCGCCTGATCACCCTGCTCTGGTTTCCGATCCAGTTCGCGGCGATCTTCGGCAGCCTGTGGGCGGCCACGCAGGGCGGGCTGACCCGCTGGGAATCGCTGGGGCTGTTCTTTGGCGTCGGCGTGATGTCGGGCACCATCGGCATCGTCTATGCGCATGAACTGCTGCACCAGCAGACGCGGCTGGAGCGCTGGCTGGGCGACCTGCTGCTGGCTACCGTCCTCTATTCGCATTTCCGCACCGAACATGTTCTGGTCCATCATTCCTGGGTCGGCACGCCGCGCGATGCGGTGACGGCGCGCTACAACGAGGGATTCTGGCGGTTCTTCTGGCGGGTGCTGCGCGAGCAGCCGCGCAGCGCCTGGCGGGCCGAGGCCGCGCGCCTGCGCCGTGCCGGCCTGCCGGTGACGGCGCGGCGCAACCCGTTCTGGCGCTATGGCGCGCTGCAACTGGCCATGCTGGCGCTGGCCTTCGGCATCGGCGGCTGGTTCGGGCTGGTGCTGTTCGTCTGGCAGGCGCTGGTCGCGGTCTGGCAGCTGGAACTGACCAACTATGTCGAGCATTACGGCCTGACCCGCCGCCATCTGGGCGCCGGCCGTTACGAGCATGTGCTGCCCCGCCATAGCTGGAACGCCACCCACAAGGTGTCGAACTGGCTGCTGATCAACCTCCAGCGCCATTCCGACCACCATTACAAGCCCAGCCGGCGGTTCCCGCTGCTGCAGACCTATGCCGAGGAGGAGGCGCCGCAACTGCCGCAAGGCTATCCGGCGATGACGCTGATGGCGATGATCCCGCCGCTGTGGCGGCGGCGGATGAACCCGCGCGTGCGCGCCTGGCGGCGGCAGTTCTATCCCGACATCACCGACTGGACCCCCTATAACCGCGCCGAAAACCCGCTGCCGCGCGGCACCGCCTAGGGGGCGGGGTTCGGGCAATCCCGCCCGACGCCGGGCCAGTCGCCGCGATCCGGCGGGGGGTGGCGTGGTATCCACCTGGAGGGAGCATGGCTCCCCGACCCGCCCACCGCATGAAAAACGCCGGGGCGAACCCCGGCGCTTCCCTGGCATCAATTCCCGGGCGCGGCCCGGTCAGTCCTTGGCGCGCTCGACATAGGTGTTGTCCTCGGTGTTGATCACCACCCGGGTGCCGACGCCGATATGCGGCGGCACCATCACCCGCAGCCCGTTATCGGCCAGCGCCGGCTTGTAGCTGGAGGAAGCGGTCTGGCCCTTCACCACCGGCTCGGTCTCGGTGATCTCGACGGTGATCTTCTGCGGCAGCGTGACCGAGATCGCCACGCCCTCGTGCAGCGCCAGCCACACCCGCGTCCCGTCCTGCAGATAGGGCCGGTTGTCGCCGATCACGTCGGGCGAGACCGTCACCTGCTCGTAGCTTTCGGGCTGCATGAAGTGGAAGCCCTCGCCATCCTCATAGAGGAAATCGTATTCGCGCTCCTCGACATGCGCGCGCTCGACCTGTTCGGTGGTACGCCAGCGTTCCGACACCTTCACCCCGTCCGAGATGCGGCGCATGTCGACCTGGGTGACGGGCGTGCCCTTGCCCGGATGCAGGTTCTGCGCGGTCAGCACGACATAAAGGCGGCCATCCATGTCGATGACGTTGCCCTTGCGGATGGAGGAGGCGATGACTTTCAAAAGTGAACTCCTTGCGGACGGATCGGGTGCGGCCTAAGGGCGCTTTCCTAACCCGCATAACGCGCAAACCGCAATTGCGCCAGTGCCTGCACGCCTTCAAACCCGAGAGAGCCATGACCGACCGACCCTGGTGGAGCCCGCAAACCCATGCTGACCGCCGCCCGCTGCTGCTGGCGCGCAACCGCATCCAGGCCGGTCTGCGCCACTGGCTGGCCGCGCGCGACTTTACCGAGGTCGACCCGGCCGGGATGCAGGTCTCGCCCGGCAACGAGGCGCATCTGCACGCCTTTGCCTGCGAGGCGCTGGACGAAAGCGGCGGTTCGCGGCGGCTCTATCTGCATACCTCGCCGGAATTCGCCATGAAGAAGCTGCTGGCGGCCGGGGAAACCCGCATCGCCGCCTTTGCCCATGTCTGGCGCAACCGCGAGCGCGGCGCCCTGCACAGCCCGGAATTCACCATGCTGGAATGGTATCGCGCCGGCGAGGACTACACCGTGCTGATGCAGGATTGCGCGCAGATGCTGGCGCTGGCGGCGCATGAGGCGGGGGCGGGAACGTTGCGCTTTCGCGACCGCCTCTGCGATCCGCAGGCGCAGGCCGAGCGGCTGTCGGTCGCCGAAGCCTTTGCCCGTCATGCCGGCATCGACCTGGCCGCGACCCTGCACGAGGATGGCAGCGCCAATCCCCAGGCCATGCGCGAGGCCGTGCATGCCGCCGGCCTGCGCACCAGCCCCGACGACACCTGGTCGGACATGTTCAGCCGGGTGCTGGTGGCGAGGGTCGAGCCGGAACTGGGCATGGGCCGCGCCACCATCCTCGACCGCTATCCGGCGATCGAGGCGGCGCTGGCGCGGCGCTGCCCGGACGATCCGCGCTTTTCCGAACGGTTCGAGCTCTATGCCTGCGGGGTGGAACTGGCCAACGGCTTCGGCGAATTGACCGACCCGGCCGAACAACGCCGCCGCTTCGAGGCCGAGATGGCCGAGAAACAGCGCGTCTATGGCGAGACCTATCCGCTGGACGAGGATTTCCTGGCCGCGCTGGCGCTGATGCCGCCGGCCAGCGGCATCGCCCTGGGTTTCGACCGGCTGGTGATGCTGGCCACCGGCGCGCCGCGCATCGACGCCGTGCTCTGGGCGCCGGTCGGCTAGCTCCGGCAGGGAAAAATCCCGCCATGGCCGGAACCCCGGTCATGGCGGGACAAGGTGGTCCCGGCCCCCGAGCGGCGGGCCGGGACGCGGCGAAAGGAATTCTAGGCGTGGCGGGCGTCGGTCTGGGCCATCTCGGCCCGGATCTGCTGGCGCAGCGCGTCGATGGGCACCATCCGCCCCTCGCGCTTGAAATGCCAATAGGTCCAGCCATTGCAGGAGGGCGCGCCTTCCAGCGCCGCGCCGACCTGATGGATCGAGCCCTTCACGTCATCCCCGATCAGGCTGCCATCGGCGCGCACCCGCGCCCGGTGCCGGCTGTTGGAGGAAAACAGTACCTCGCCGGGGTTCAGCATGCCGCGCTCGACCACCTGGCCGAAGGGCACGCGCGGCTCGGCTCGGCGCGGGGTGGTGGTCTGCAGGGCCTCGGCATCCAGCCGGCGGATGCGCGACAGGCGGGCGGTGGCGGCGGCGATATAGCCGTCCTCGCGCTCGATGCCGATCCAGTCGCGGCCCAGCATTTTCGCCACCGCGCCGGTGGTGCCGGTGCCGAAGAACGGGTCCAGCACCACATCGCCGGGATGGGTGGTGCCGACCAGCACCCGGTGCAGCAGCGATTGCGGCTTTTGCGTCGGATGCGCCTTGGAGCCGGCATCGGTCTTCAGCCGCTCATGCCCGGTGCAGATCGGCAGCAGCCAGTCCGAGCGCATCTGCACATCGTCGTTCAGCGTCTTCAGCGCCTCGTAGTTGAAGGTGTATTTCGAGTTTTCCGACTTGCTGGCCCAGATCAGCGTCTCATGCGCATTGGTCAGCCGCTTGCCGCGGAAATTCGGCATCGGGTTGGCCTTGCGCCAGATCACGTCGTTGAGCAGCCAGAAACCGGCATCCTGCAATGCGGCGCCGACGCGGAAGATGTTGTGATAGCTGCCGATCACCCAGATGGCGCCGTCGGGCTTCAGCACGCGGCGCGCCTCGGCCAGCCACGCGCGGGTAAAGCGGTCATAGGCGGCAAAGCTGTCGAACTGGTCCCAATGGTCGGTGACCGCATCCACCGTGGAATTGTCGGGCCGGTGCAAGGTGCCCTTCAGTTGCAGGTTATAGGGCGGGTCGGCGAAGATCAGGTCAATGCTGTCATCGGGCAGGGTCCGCATCATCTCGACGCAATCGCCCTGAAGGATGGAATTCAACGGAAGGCTGCGCGCGGCTTTCGCCGGCACGGCTTTGCTCGTGCTCGTCATGGTGCCCCTCGGTCTGGTGCCGTCTGCTCGTGTCCCGGTCTTGTGCCGGTGTTGATGCGCCGAGTTTGCCCGAGGGGTGATTCGCCGTCAAAAGATTTATTGAATCAAGGGTTTGTGGATAGGTCTTGATACAATATCTTGTGGACGGTCCCGAAGCTGCGACGATGGTTGGGGGTCACGCCCAGATTTCGCAGCGCCTCCAGGTGCTGCGCGGTGCCGTAGCCGGCGTTTTTTTCCCAGCCATAGCCGGGATGCTGTTGCGCCAAATCCACCATGATGCGGTCGCGCGCCACTTTGGCCATGATCGAGGCGGCGGCGATGGACAGGCTTTGCGCATCGCCCTTGATGACGGCGCGGGCCGGGCGGGGCAGGGATTCGGGAATCTCGTGGCCGTCGACCAGAATCATCCCGGCACCGCCGATTCGGGCGGCCAGCCCCTCGACCGCGCGGCACATGGCCAGATGCGCAGCGCGGCGGATGTTCAGTGCCTCGATCTCGGCGACGCTGGCATGGGCGACGCAGCAGAAGGCCAGCGCCTCCAGCCGCGCGGCCAGCCAGCTGCGCCGGGCGGCCGGAACCCGCTTGGAATCGTCGATGACGATCAACACCTCCTCGGGCAGGTCGCGCGGCAGCAGCACGGCGGCGGCGGTGACCGGCCCGGCCAGCGGCCCGCGCCCGACCTCGTCGACGCCGAAGACGCGCCCGGCGCCGGCGGCCTGCGCGGCATCCTCGAAACCCCAATGCGGGCGCATGGCCGTCATGTCCGTTCCTCCAGCCCGTCCAGTATCAGGTGCAGCGCCGCCGCCCGCAGCCGCGTGTCGGCTAGCGCGGCGCAGGCGGCCTGCGCCGCCCGCACCATGGCCCGGCACTCTGCCTGATGGCTGCGGGCCCAGTCCAGCTTCTCGGGCACGTCGGCGCAATCCACGGCGATGGGAACATAATGCTCCCAAGGCCGGAACAGGTGGGAATAGAACAGCTCCCACCCGTCCTCGGCCTTCATGACCAGGCTGCCGGAATTCGCCGCCATCAGAAAGTTCGAGCCGGTATCATAGCCCGGCAGGCTGAGGACATAGCGAAAGCCGTGGAACCATTCGCGCGGCCGGCGCGGGCCGACATGCGGCGCCAGCATCGGCAGGTCCTGATAGGGTTGCAGATAGGGGGTCAGCGCCAGCGCCAGGTCGTAATCCGGCCCCTGCAGGCGGCGCACCGCATTCAGGCGTGGCAGCCGGGCCAGCTGCGCCATGACCGCCTCCAGGCCGGCATCGTCATCCACCGGCATGCGGTCCAGCCGGGTCAGCAGGTCGAAGCTGGAGGTGCCGGGACTGCCATCCGCCTCGGGCACGTTGCCCGACAGGTCGCCGCGCCATACCACCCGGTCGGCCTTCTGCCCCCAGGGGATCGGGTCGGGGCTGGCGGCATGCACGAAATTCGGCGCGCCGGGCGTGTGATAGCCGGGCAGCGGCCAGAGCGTGACATTGGCGGCGCCGCGGCGGCGGTTATAGGTGAGGATGGGGACGCCGACCGGGCAAGCGGCGCCGAATCGGCGGGCATCCTGCATGTCCATGTGCAGCACCGGACTGCGGCCGAGGCGCAGGCATTCGTTCAGCACGCCGACGGTGCGGTCGGCCTTGTCATTACCGGGCGGCATCAGGAAGGGGCGGCCGGGCAGGTCCGGGTGGCGCAGGATCGGCCAGGGATTGCCGCTCTTGCGCAGCACCCGCCCGGCGCCGTCATGGAAGGCATAGATGCGCGAGGCATTGTGGTTGCCGGCGTCGTCGGGCTGCCAGGTGCCGAGGCAGGCCGCGGCCATGGCATCGGCAAAGCGCGCGGCCGCGCCGGTCAGCGGCGGCGCGATCCGTCCGGGCGGCGGGTAGGGGACCGGCATCGGCAGGGGGGTGCTGCCCGGCTCCGGGGCGTCGGGGTCGCCTGCCTGCCCATCCGCCGCCCCCTCCACTGCCCCGTCGGGCGATGTCGGCGGCGGCACTGGCACGGTCAGCGCATACCAGGGCGCCAGCGCCTCGCGCAGCAGCGCGAAGGACAGATCGGGAAAGGGCAGTTCGACATAGCGCGGATCGTCGACAAAGAAGGCCCGCGCCGCGGCCAGATGCGCGACATAATCCGCCCGCCACAGGCCCGGCAGCTCCGCCAGCCCGGTGCCGTGGATGATGGCGGCGGTGCGGGCGTCGTGGCCGCCATTCTCGGCCATCCGCGCCGCCACCCATTCGTCGGGGTCGCGGATCACCAGCAGGAACACCGCCTGCCGGAAATGCCGGCGCAGATAGCGAAAGCGCCGCCAGGCCGGCAGCGGCGGCAGCGGATAGCGATGCGTGCAGTCCAGCCCGGTGAAGAAGCGGGCATTGCCGGGGCCGAGGGCGGGCGCCTCGCGCCGGGCGACGCCATGTTCGATGCGGATGGCGAGGCTGCCGGGCTGGTCCTCGAAGGGCTCGATGCGGTTGGCGCGCGCCAGCCGCGCCAGCCAGTCGGCGCCCAGCCCGGGCGGCGACAGGTCGAAGATGCGCGGCCCGCGCAGCCAGCCCGAGGCGGTCAGGCCCGCGCCCGCGCCGGCGGCCTCGCCCCGGCCTTCGCCTTCCCCGCCCATCGCCGCCTCAGCCCCGGCCATGCCGGTTCGTCTGGGTTGGTGCCGTGCCGGTCGGACGCATCGCGGGGGCCTTTCGCTGCCGATCGCCCCGGTCTGGCCCCGCCGGCCGCCGCTTGTCAACGCGGCCCGTCCACGGCGTCGCAGAGGGGCACGGAAACTTGACACTGCGCAAGGCGGCGCCCAAAGCTGTCGGCTGGTCCGGGCGGCCTCCTGTCGCCCCATCCCAGCCGTTCAACAGGGGAACCTCACCATGCTCACTCTCAGCCGCCGCAGCCTTGCGGGTCTCGCGCTTTTTGCCTCGGTCAGCACGCTGCCCTTCGCCGCCCATGCCGAGGGCGACAAGATCCGCGTCGGCCTGCTGTCGCTGGTCTCGCATGCGCCCTCGATCATCGCCGACGAGCGCGGCTATTTCACCAACGAGGGGCTGGAGGTCGAGATGGTGATGTTCCAGGCCGCGCAGCCGATGGCGGTGGCCATTGCCGCGGGCGACGTGGATTTCGGCATCACCGCGATCAGCGGCGGCCTGATCAGCCTGTCGGAAAAGGGCGCGGTCAAGGTGATCGGCGGCGCGCTGCATGAGGTGCCCGGCATCGAGGGCCAGAAATACATCGTCTCGAACGAGGCCCACGCCGCCGGGCTGACCGACCTTTCCGGCGTGGCCGGCAAGCGGTTCGGGGTGACCACGCCGGGCTCGTCCTTCCATTACATGGCCAGCAAGGCGGCGGAATGCGGCGGCGCCGATGCCTCCGACATCCAGGTGGTGCCGCTGAACGCGGTGCCGGCCATCGCCGCGGCGCTGAAGACCAGCCAGGTCGATGCCTGGGGCGTGGTCCCCAATATCGCCGACCCGCTGGTCGCCGCCGGCGATGCGGTCGAGATCGGCAAGGTCGCCGACTGCATTCCCGGCTATCAGGTGACCACGGTGTTCACCTCGACCCAGCGCATCCAGGACAATCCCGACAGCGTGCGCCATTTCCTCGCCGCCTTCTCGAAGGGCGTGGATGACTACAACGCCGCGCTGGTGGCGCGCTCGACCGGCGATTCCGACCGGGCCGAGGTGGTCTCGATGATCCACAAATACGTCTATACCGACACCCCCGCCGACGAGGTGGCGGCCAAGATCGAGGTCGGCGCCATGGAGATCGCGCCCGGCGCGGCGCTGAACGTCGCCTCGGTCGAGGACCAGCTGAAATGGTTCCAGGCCGAGGGGATGGTGCCGGAAAGCATCACCATGGAGATGCTGGTCGATCCGCAATTCGTCGAGACCAACTGATCCATGCGGCTGAGCGTCGAGAATATCTCGCATCACTACGGCGAGACCGAGGTGCTGCGCGATGTCAGCCTGGAGGTCCGGCCGGGCCGCATCGTCTGCCTGATCGGGCCGTCCGGCTGCGGGAAATCGACGCTGCTGCGCATGATCGGCGGGTTGGAGCGCCCCGACAAGGGCCGCGTCCGCATGGAGGGCGCGGCCAATGCCGACAGCCTCAACCCGCTGACCTACATCTTCCAGGACTTTGCCCTGCTGCCCTGGCGGACGGCGGCGGGCAATGTCTCGCTGGTGCTGGAGGGGCATGACCTGCCTCGGGCGCGGCGCGAGGCGATCATCGCCGACGTGCTGGCCCGCACCCGCCTGTCGGATTTCGCCAATGCCCTGCCGCGCCAGCTCTCAGGCGGCATGCGCCAGCGGGTGGCCATCGCCCGTGCGCTGGCGGTCTCGCCCGAGGTGCTGCTGATGGACGAGCCGCTTTCGGCGCTGGATGCGCAGACGCGGGAATTGCTGATGGACGATCTGGTGGCCCTATGGGTGCGCCAGCCGTTCTCGGCGGTCTATGTCACCCATAACCTGGCCGAGGCGGTGCGCATGGGCCATGCCATCGTCATCCTGTCGCGCCGCCCCGGCCAGGTGCGCGAGATGGTCGAGATCGACATGCCGCTGCAGGAGCGCGCCGCCCGCATGGACGAGTTGGCCCTGCTGCAACGCCGGCTGTGGGAAATGATGCGCGACGAGGCCGAGGCCGCCGACAGGGAGCTTGCCGATGCCTGAGACAGCACGCCATCGCGGCGCCCGGCCGGGCACGACGGGGCGCGGCGCGGGTTGCCTGCCGGCGCCCCGATCCGCAGGCCGGCCCGGCCGGTCCCGCCGGCATTGCGCGCCGCGCAAAGGGGGGCCTGTCCATGGCTGATGTTCCCTTCCGCGGCGGCGGCTATGGCACCCGTCCGCGCCGATGGGTCGGCGTGGTGGTCATGGCGGCGCTGCTGGGCCTGTGGTGGCTGGGCAGCAGCCGCGGCTGGATCAGCCCGATCGCGCTGCCGCCGCCCGAGGATGTGGTGAAGGCGTTCCGCGACCTGTTCGTGACCGGCAAGATCTGGGACCATCTCGGCGCCTCGCTCTACCGGCTGGGGATGGGCTGGTTCTTCGGCTCGCTGCTGGGCATCAGCGTCGGGCTGGCGATGGGGCTGAGCCGCACCATGCGCGGCGGCGTCGGCCCGCTGGTCGCGGCGCTGTTTCCGGTGCCCAAGATCGCGCTGCTGCCGCTGTTCATCGTCTGGTTCGGCGTGGTGGGCGAGGGCTCCAAGGTCGCCACGATCCTGTTCGGCGCCTTCTTTCCTACCGTCATCAACACCTTGGCCGGGGTGGACAGCGTCGATCGCGGGCTGATCCGCATGGGGCAGAGCTTTGGCCTGACCCGCGCCGCCATCGCCCGCAAGATCATCCTGCCGGGCGCGGCGCCCTCGATCCTGTCGGGGATGCGGATTTCCTCGTCGATCTGCATCGTGCTGCTGATCGCGGCCGAGATGATCGGCGCCCAGAACGGTGTCGGTGCCTATATCCTGTTCGCCGGCGCCAATTACGCGCTGGGGCAGCTGATCGCCGGGGTGATGATCCTGTCGACGCTGGGGCTTTGCGTGGCCTGGCTGATCGGTCTCGCGGAAAAGCGCCTGCTGGCTTGGCGCGGCTGAGGGGCAGGGCAGCCTGCCGCCCGGCCTGCCCTGCGGCGGCGGTGCGACAGACAGGCGACCTGGGTGGCGTGGTGACAATCACCGCCCGGCGGTGACGCATCGGGAAGGGGGGCGGACCGCCCCCCTTTTTCCTTTCAGCCCCGGCGCAGTGCGGCGAAATCGGGGGCGCGCTTGCCCAGGAAGGCGCGAATGCCCTCGGCCGCTTCCGGTGCGGCCAGCGCATGTGCCATGGCCTCGGCCTCGGCCTCCAGCCGGCCCTCCACCATGGCGGCGCGCGCATCGGTCAGCAGCCGCTTGATTGCCGCCTGCGCCTCGGCCGGCCCCGCGGCCAGCCGCGAGGCCAGTGCCCGTGCGGCGGCCAGCGCCCCGCCGGGTTCGGTCAGCGCGTTGAGGGCGCCCAGCTGGTGCAGGCGCTCGGCCGGCATCGGTTGGCCCAGCAGGCAGATCTCGGCCGCGACCGGCGCCGGCAGCAGCGCGGTCAGTGAGGCGGTCAGCCCGCCATCCGGCACCAGCCCGGCATTGACATAGGCGGCGGTGAACCGGGCGTCGCGCGCCGCCACGATCAGGTCGCAGGCCAGCGCGATCGAGGCCCCGGCGCCGGCCGCGCCGCCCTCGACCGCGGCGATCACCGGCCGCGGGCAGGCGATCATGGCGCGGATCAGGTTCTGCAGGTCCTGAATGATCTGCTTGCGCTCGGCGAAGGGCAGGTCGGGGCCGCGCTGCAGTTTTGACAGATCGCCCCCCGCGCAGAAGAAGCCCTCGGCCCCGGTCAGCACCACGGCGCCGATGCGCGGCTCGCGCGCGGCCAGCGCCAGCGCCTCGCGGAACCCGTCCTGGAAGCTGTCGGTCAGGGCGTTGCGCCGGCGGGGATTGTCGTTGATCACGACCAGATGGTCGCCGTGATCCTCGGTGATGATGTGGCTTTCGGTCATGCGGTCTCTCCGGGCGCGCTGCGGATGGGTTGGAAGACGCCGGTGGAGGTGGCGATCAGGGTGCCGTCCTCGTGGCGCAATTCGGCCTCGACGAATCTGGTGCGCCGCCCGCCGCCGCTGATGCGGGCGGTGGCGGTGATGCGGCCCGGCAGGCCGGGGGCGAGATAGTTGACGTTCATCGCCAGCGTCAGCCAGGGATGGCGCCCGGTCGGGTCCATGCTGAGGCTGCACACCGCGCCGGAGGCATTGTCGAGCATTGTGGCAGCGATGCCGCCATGCAGGCGGTCATGGCGGTTGAGATGGCGGTGGTCGAGGTCGAGCCAGCAGCGTGCCGTACCGTCGCCCGCGCCCACGTCGAGGACATAGCCGATCAGCCGTTGCGCGCCGGTCTCGTCGCGGATGATGCCCGGCCCGTCGCCGGAATCGGTGCCGGCCGTCCTGCCGACCGTCCCGCCGCTCTTGGCTCCGGCCGCCTCGTCGTGCGCGCTGGCCCCGGCCTTGCCGCCGGGCGGGTGGGTTGCGTCGCCTGTCATCGGACCCCGCTTGATTGTCACCGCGCGACTATGCGGGGGCCGACCGCGGGCTGCAAGCGCCCCCCGGGGGCCTGGCGCGCGACGGCAGGGGGGAGCCGCCCGGCGCCCCTCGCCACCACCGCCCCGCGCCATCATCACCCCCTCGCGGCAAGGTCATCGTTCCGCCGCGTCGCGGCACGGAAGCGTGACGCCGGCCGCGGCCATGGGGGATTCCCCGCCCGCCGCCTCTGTGGCAATATGCGGCCCGAACGCCCCGCCAAAAGGGGTGCGCAACGAAAGACCGAGCAGATGTTCCGTATCCTCCTGGGCGCCGCCCTCGGCGCGATGCTGGCCGCGCCGGCCGTCGCCGAATTGCCCGACCCGCCCTTCACCGGCGCCGAGATCGAGGCCGCCACCTTCACCGGCCAGGACCTGCCGCCCGGCCGCTCGCCGCTGACGGCGAAGGTGCAGGTGCTGCTCGACCGCGCCGGCACCTCGCCCGGGGTCACCGACGGCTTCAAGGGCGCCATGAGCCGCTCGGCCATCATGGCCTTCGAGCGCCGCATGGGCCTGCCCATCGACGGGGTGCTGGATGCGCAGGTCTGGGCGGCGCTGCAACCCTGGGCGGACGCCCCGGCCACGCAGAGCTATACCATCACCGAGGCCGATGCCGCCGAACTGGTGGCCGAGATCCCCACCGACTACCTGATGAAGGCCAACATGGTCTTCCTGGGCTATACCTCGGTGGCCGAGAAACTGGCCGAACGGTTCCACATGGACGAGAAATTCGTGCATTTCCTCAATCCCGGCGTGGCGCTGCGGCCGGGGGCGACGATCACCGTCACCGCCCCGGGCAAGCGTGCGCGCGGCGTGGTCACCCGCATCGTCATCGACAAGGCCTCGCGCCGGGTCGCAGGCTATGACGACAAGGGCCGGATGCTGGTCGACTATCCGGCGACGATCGGCTCGGACAGCACGCCCTCGCCCTCCGGTCATGTGACGGTGACGGCGACGGCGCTGAACCCGGAATACACCTACAATCCCAAGGTGAACTTCAAGCAGGGCGAGAATGACAGCGTGCTGAAGATCCCGCCGGGGCCGAACGGGCCGGTGGGCACGGTCTGGATTGCGCTGTCCAAGCCGACCTACGGCATCCACGGCACAGCGACGCCCAGCCGGCTGTTCCACAACCAGTCCTTCGGCTGCGTGCGGCTGACCAACTGGGATGCCGAGGAACTGGCCCATATGGTCCGCGCCGGGCTGACCCGTGTGGAGTTCCTGGAGCCCGGCACCTCGATCGCCGACGTGACCGAGAAGGTGGCGCCGCCCGCCGCCCTGGCCGCTGCCGCCGGCCCGCTGACCCGCTCGGCGCGGCCGCCGCTGCGGTCGGTGGCCCAGGTGGCGCAGGCCGCGACGGCGGTGCCGGTCGCGCAGGCCCCGGCGCCGGCGCCGGTGGCGCCGGCCCCGCTGACCGCCGAGGCCGCGATCACCGCCGAGACCGCGCGTCAGGCGGCGGCGCTGGCCGCGCAGGAGGTGGCGCAAGCGGCCGATCCGCTGGCGGCGGCGCTGGATGCGGCGACCGAGGCGGCACCGGCGGTGCCGGTGGTCCCGGTGCCCGCCGCGCCGGTCCCGGCCGCCGCGGCCCCGGTCGCGCCGGTTACGGTGCTGCCGGGCATGGCGACGGCTGCGGCGCTGCCGGCGGCCAGCGGGCTCTCGGCCCGCCCGGCCCCGCGGCCGATGATGGTGGTGAACTGAGCGCAGGGGTGGTGCGTGCAAGCACGCACCCTACCGGCGGCGGTGTGGTTGCGATGCATTGCGCATGGCTATGCGGCGGGCTTTTCTGCCGCGGGTTTCCATGGCGGTTTCCGGCTGATGTGGCACAGGAATGGTGCGTTCTTGGCTATGCCCGACGCATGGCTTCGCGGAACGGGCCCTCGCGGGAGATCCGTAGGGTGTGTGCTTGCACGCACCATTCCCCCATCCCCCGGCAGTGAAGAACGGCAATGTGGCATGGCGCCCGGCAGGCGGACCGACCCGCCGGGGCCGGGATTTCACCTATCCGTTTCGGCCGAGTCCTCGAAAACCGGCTCCATCTGCGCGACGATCACCGCATTCTCGGCCAAGGCGCGGTCCATCAGGGCGCGCTCCTCGGCGGGGATGTCGTGGCCCTCGGCCTTGCGTTCGGCCAAGGTGCCAAGGCCGGTCACCTCCAGCACCGACATGCCGGCCTGCTTCAGCAGCGCCACCGTCTCGCGCACCGCCTCGGCCTCGTCCTTGCCGGCCGCATAGCACAGCAGGCCGGCGCCGGTCGCGCCTTCGGGCAGCCCGTCATCGGGCTTGCGCCCCAGCTCGACCACCAGCGTGAAAACCTCCATGCCCGGCTCCTTTCCGGCTGTTCCGCGCCGGTCTATGCGCCCGGCGGCGGCTTGACCAGATGCGCCAGCCGGCCGCTGCCCAGATAGGCGGCCAGCGCGGGCGGCGGATCGGCCAGCAGCTGCGCGGTGTCGCGCGGCGGATGCGCGCGGCCGCCCTCGACCGCCACGGTCAGCGGCGCCATGTGCAGCGCGTCGGCCGGGGCATGGGTGACCATCAGGATGGTGGCGCCGCTCCCGGCGGCGATGCGGCGGGTCAGGTCCAGCATCTCGGTCTTCAGCGCCGGGCCCAGCGCCGAGAACGCCTCGTCCAGCAGCAGAAGCGGCCGCTTGCGCAGCAGGATGCGCGCCAGCGCCACCCGGCCCTGCTGGCCGCCGGAAAGCTGGCCGGGCAGGCGCCGGCCCAGTCCCTCCAGCCCGACCTGCGCCAGCGCCTGCGCCACCGCCTCCTGCTGGCGGCGGTCCAGCCGCAGGTCGGGGCGCAGGCCCAGTCCGACATTCTGCGCCACCGTCAGATGCGGGAACAGGTTCTGGTCCTGAAACAGCGTCGAGACCGGCCGCGCCCCCGGCCGCAGGCCCGAAATCTCCCTGCCCTCCCACAGGATGCGCCCCGATTCCAGCGGCACGAAACCCGCCACCGCCGAGAGCAGCGTGGTCTTGCCCGAACCGGAGGGCCCGATCACAGCCACTGGCGCACCGGCGGGCAGCGAGAAATCGGCCTCCAGGGTGAAATCGCCCGCCCGCATCCGGGCGCGGTCGAAGAACAGCTCGCTAGCCATGGCGGCCTGGGCTCCTGTGCAGGGGATGGCGGGTCATGGCGCGGCGCGGCCGATGCGGCGGCCGGCGGTATCGAAGGCCCAGAACAGCGCAAAGCCCAGCCCCATCAGCAGCACCGAGGCCGCCGCCGCATCCGCCATCCGGTAGGAATTCATCAACTGGTAGAGCCGCAGGGGCAGGGTGGCGGTGCGCTCGGAGGCAAACAGCGCGATCACCCCCAGATCGCCCATGGCCAGCGCCGCCGCCAGCCCGCCGGCAAAGCCCAGGGCCGGGGCCATGCGCGGCAGCACCAGCAGCCGCAGCCGCGCCACCCCGCGCAGGTCGAGGCTGGCGCCCAGCCGGCCGTAATCGGCCTCCACCGCGCGGGCGGCCGGGATCAGGGCGCGCAGGCCGAAGGGCAGCGCCATGATGGCATTGACGGCAACGGTCACCGGCAGCGCCAGATCCTCGGGCGCCACCCGGCCGCGAAAGATCAGGAACAGCCCGGTTCCCAGCACCAGCGGCGAGGCGACGATGGGCAGCATCCCCGCCGCCTCGATCAGTCCGCGGCCGCGGCGGCTGGCGGCGGCGGCCAGTGCCAGCGCCAGCCCCATGGCCAGCATCAGCAGGCTGGAGGCCAGCGCCATCCACAGCGAGCGCAGCACCGCCGCCCAGGTCGCCGGGTCCAGCGCCGCCAGTCGCGGCAGGCCCGACAGCACCACCGCCAGCATGGGCAGCAGCAGGAAGGCGGCGGCCAGCGCCATCGCCAGCCCGTCGCCCAGCCGCGAGGCGAGACCCGGCGCCAGTCCGCTGAGGTCGCGGGGCCGGTCCAGCCCGGCGCCGAAGCCCGCCGGCACCGCCACCCGCGCCGCCAGCGCCATCGCCGCCAGCGACAGCGCCACCTGTACCAGCGCCAGCGTCGCGGCGCGGCCCATGTCCAGATCGACGCGGAACGCTTGATAGATCGCCAGTTCCACCGTGGTCGCACGCGGCCCGCCGCCCAGCGTCAGCGCCACCGCGAAGGAGGTCAGGCAGACCAGGAACACCGCCAGCCAGATCCCCGGCAGCACCTCGCGCAGCATCGGCCGCTCCAGGTGCCGGGCGATGTCGCGGGGCGCAAGGCCCAGCGCCTCGGCCAGCCGGAAACGCTCGGTCGGGATCGCCTGCCAGCCCTGCAGGATCAGCCGCGTCGCCAGCGGCAGGTTGAAGAACACATGCGCCAGCACCACGCCATGCCAGCCATAGACCGATTGCCGGGGCAGGCCCAGCAGGGCCAGCGCCTCGTTCAGCCAGCCCGAGCGGCCGAAGACGGCGATCAACCCCATGACGGCGACGATCACCGGCAACAGGAAGGGCGCGCCCAGCAGCAGGATCAGCGCCTGCCGACCGGGAAAGCGGCGCCGGGCCAGGGCGCGGGCCACCGGCACGCCCAGCGCCGCCGACAGCGTGGCCGAGAGCGCGGCCTGCCAGATGGTGAACCACAGCGCCCGCAGGTCCCAGGGCCCCAGCGCCGACAGCCCGCCGGCGGCAAGGGCGACCACGGCCAGCGTGCCGAGGATCAGCACCGCCAGCGCGGCGGCGACCAGGGTGCCGGCCAGCGGCGGCCGCTCGTGCCGGCCGGCCGATATGGGCGGCCGCGGCGCGGCCTTGATGGCCTTCCCGTGAGCAAGGGGGTTGGTCGCCTCGCGCAGGTCCGCGGTCTGTCCGGCGGCAGCGCCCGCGGGTCCGGCGTTTGCCGGCCCCGCCGCGATTGCGGCCGATGCCGGGTCGTCGCCGCTCCCGGCGGCAGCGGTCGTCACGCCGGGTTTGCGCGGCGCCCGGCCGGCACCGTCCGCCGTGGCGGCAACCGGCCCGGGTTCAGCGGGCCAGCGCACGCAGGAACCGCTCCGTCGCCGGGCCGCGCAGCGCCTCTGCCTCCGGCTCCGAGAAGAACCGCGTCTTTTCAGGCCGTGGCAGGTCGCGGAAGCCCTGCGGCCATTCGGCCTCGGGCAGGCGGGAGGGGAAGGACCAGTTGCCTTCCGGGATCAGCCGCTGGAATTCCGGCGACAGGATGAAGGCCATGAAGCGGTCGGCCAGTTCTGGCTGCGGCGCGCCGGCCAGCCGGGCCACCGATTCGGTATAGAGGTAATGCCCCTCCGGGAAGATCGCCGCCTGCTTGGTCAGGTCCTCCTCGACCATGATGTGATAGGCGGGCGAGGTGGTATAGGACAGCACCATGTCGGCCTCGCCATCGGTGAACAGCCCATAGGCTTCGGACCAGCCCTTGGTCACGGTCAGCACATGCGGCGCCAGCTTTTGCCAGGCCTCCTCGGCGCGGTCGCCGAACACCGCCTCGACCCAGAGCAGCAGGCCCAGCCCGGAGGCCGAGGCGCGCGGGTCCTGGATGATGATCTTCAGGTCCTCGGGCGCATCCAGCAGCGCCTCGAAACTGGCCGGCGGCTCGGGCAGGCGGGTGGTGTCGTAGATGAAGGCCATCTCGGACCAGTCGAAGGGCAGGAAGGTGTCGTCCTCCCAGGCGATGGGCAGGGTCATGCCGGTGGTGTCCTGACCATGCGGCGCGAACAGGCCGGTGGCGCGGGCGCGGGCGGTCTGGTCGATGGTCAGGCCCATGGCCACGTCGGCCTTGCTGGCCTTGCCCTCCAGCAGCAGGCGCGGCAGCACGTCGCCGGTGACATAGACCAGGTCGCAACCGCATTCGGCCTCGAAGGCGGTCTCGATGCCCGGGCCCGGCCCCCATTCCGAGGCGAAATAGTCCGGCGCATAGACGGTCAGTTGCGGCCTGTCGGCAGCCGCGGCCGGCACGGCAAGCGTGGCGAGGGTGAGGATCGCGGGCATCAGGCGGGCCGACATGCGGGACTCCTTGCGGTTGTTGGGGTCTGACGGGCAAGGGGGTCGTGGCGCGGGCCAGCCTTCCCTCCGCCGGCATGACCCGGTTCAGGTTCGACGGGTTTGCGGATCGACCGCATCTCAGCCCCCCAAGCGGGGCCCCCCGAGGCGGCAGCCAGCATAGCGGGAATTTCGGGCAGGGGAAGGGGGCGCCTGCGGGGGGCATGGCGCGGTGCGGCGGATGGGCGAAAGGACCGCGCCGGCGGGCACACGCCCCGGCGGACGCCGAAGGCCCGCGAGGGGCGCTCCCTTGCCGATACTCTCACGCCCCGAGACGGTCGCGATGGCAATGCGATCCCGGCCGACAGGCGCCTCGTCGCGCCGACGATGACCGGGCAACTGACCTCGGATGCGGCTCCGCCCCGGCCCCTTTCCTCGCGGTTCCGGTGCCGCCGCCACCGCAGCCTCTACGCCGGTAGCGGGTGTCACCCGAGAGCTTTACGTTCAGCCGTAGGGTGTGTGCTTGAGCGCACCACCCGTCCCCCAAGACAGGATCGCCCTCCGTCCCTCGCCGGGCCCCGCCGCCCGCTCTGTGCTGGTAGCCACCGTCACCCGACAGCTTTGCCGCTAACCGTAGGGTGCGTGCTTGCACGCACCACCCGTCCCGCACCCGCCCTCGCCGCAAGGGCAGATACCACCCCTCCCGCCACCCGCACTGTCCGCAGCGCCGCCCCCGTCGCGGCCTATCGCCGCGGATGCGCGGCGCGGTGGACGGCCAGCAGATGGGCCTCGTCCACGCCGGTATAGATCTGCGTCGTGCCCAGCGAGGCATGGCCCAGCAATTGCTGGATGGTGCGCAGGTCCCCGCCCGCAGCCAGCAAATGCGTGGCAAAGCTGTGGCGCAGCGCATGCGGGGTCGCCGAAGGCGGCAGGCCGAGTTGCGCCCGCAGCCGGATCATCGCCGCCGAGACCGCCTGCTGCCCCAGCCGGCCGCCGCGGGCCCCGAAGAACAGCGGGCCCTCGGGCAACAGCGGATGCGGGCAGAGCCGCAGGTAATCCGCCACCGCCTGCCGCGCCACCGGCAGCAGCGGCACCACCCGCTCGCGCCCGCCTTTGCCGCGGATCAGCAGGCTTTCGGCCATCGGCCAGTCGCGGCCGCAAAGGCCCAGGGCCTCGGAAATCCGCAGCCCGCAGCCATAGAGCAGCGTCAGCACCGCCACGTCGCGGGCGGCGATCCAGGCGGTCTCGTGGCCGGCGGCGGCGGCATCCAGCAGGGCGCGGGCCTGACCCGGGGCGATGGGGCGCGGCAGGCTGCGCCGATAGCGCGGCCCGCGCGAGGACAGCGCCACCGAGGCGTCGAAGCCCTCGCGATCGGCCAGCCAGCGCAGGAAGCTGCGCACCGCCGACAGCCGCCGCGCCAGCGAGCGGGCGGAATAGCCGCGCTTGCGCTCGGCGGCGGCAAAGGCGCGCATCTCGGTCTGGGTGAGGGCGCCGAGGCGGGCGGGCAAAGCCGGGCTGCCGTGATAGCCGCCCAGAAAACCCAGAAAGGCCAGCAGGTCATTGCGATAGGCGGTCAGGGTATGCGGCGAGCGGCCGCGCAACGCACCCTCCCCCTCCAGCCACGCATCCAGCGCGGCGCTCATGGCCGGGGCGAGGGCGAAGGAGGCGGCATCGGTCATGGCAATGGATCGAGCTGGTCCGGTGGGGCGAGTTCTACTCTAAGCGGCACTCCGACGCCGGGAAAGGCTGATCCGGCGGCCTGCCGTGACGACGCGAGGCGTGTTTGCGCCCGGAGGCCGCGAAAATCCGGATTGGCCGAGCCGGTCGGGCCATCGGGTTCATGCTCGGACTGGAAGGTGCCGTTGAAGCCCGTCCCCGCGACTTCGCCTGTCCGCACCTCCGCGTGGCCTCGCTGCCGGGAAAGGCCGTGGCCAAAACTGCCCCGGCGGGCGCCTGCCGTAATCACGCGAGATGGGTCCACGCCCGGAAAATCCGGATTGGCCAAGCCAGTCGGGCCGTCGGCTCATGCCATGGCTGGAAGGCGCCGTTGAGGCCGCCCCCGCGACTTCACTGTCCGCACCTCCGCGCGGCCTCGCTGCCAGAGGGCCGCCGCGAAAACTGGTGGCGCCTGCCGTGACCACGCGAGACTTGTCCATGCCCGGAGACCCGAGGGAG
>JBEBVF010000040.1:0-24196 GCA_040392885.1 Paracoccus sp. (in: a-proteobacteria)
GACGACGACCAAACGACAAGGAGAGACGCGGGGATGGCACAGGGGCCTTGGGGCGGAAACGGTGGGGGCGACGGCGAGCGCCCGCGGGGCGGCAGGCGACCGGAGCCGCCACAGGACGATCGCCAGCGCCCGGGCCGGCCGCCGGCCGGCGGCCCCGGCAATCAGCAGATCCCCGAGATCGACGAGCTGGTGCGCAAGGGCCAGGAGCGCCTGCGCGCCATCATGGGCGGGCGGCAGGACAATGGCCGCCGCGGCCCCGGCGGCCCGGGTGGCCCCGGCGGCGGTGTGCCGCAGATGCCGCGCATGTCGCGGGGCACCTTCGGTCTGGTGGCGGTGGCCGCGGCCGCGCTCTGGGCCTTCAACAGCTTCTATACCGTCAACACCGAGGAGGAGGCCGTCGAGCTGCTGTTCGGCCGCCCCATCGCCGTGGTCGGCGAGGGCCTGAACTTTGCCCCCTGGCCGGTCGTCACCTACGAGATCGTGCGGGTGACCGAGGAACGCACCGTCACCATCGGCAAGGGCGAGGCCGGCGCCATGGATAGCGGGCTGATGCTGACCCGCGACCAGAACATCGTCGACATGGAATATCAGGTGGTCTGGAACATCTCCGACCCGGAAAAATTCCTGTTCAACCTCGCCGATCCGCAGGGCACCATCCGCGCCGTGGCGGAGTCCGCGATGCGCGACATCGTGGCGCGTTCGGAGCTGGCGCCGATCCTGAACCGCGACCGTCTGGCCATCGCCACCGAACTGACCCAGGCCGTGCAGCGCACGCTGGACGGCTATCAGTCCGGCATCCATGTCGTCCGCGTCAACCTCGACCGTGCCGACCCGCCGCGCGAGGTCATCGACAGCTTCCTGGAGGTGCAGGCCGCCCAGCAGCGGCGCGACCAGCTGGAGAAGGAGGCCGATGCCTATGCCAACCGCGTCCTTGCCGCCGCGCGCGGCGAGGCGGCGGCGCTGCTGGAAGGCGCCGAGGCCGACCGCGCCCGGGCCGTGAACTCGGCCGAGGGTGCGGCGGCGCGCTTCAACTCGGTCTATGCCGAATATGTCAAGGCGCCCGAGGTTACCCGCGAACGCCTGTATCTGGAGACGATGGAGCGGGTTCTGGGCGGCTCCTCCACCGTGCTGATCGACCAGCCGGAGGGCGCGCAGGGCGTGCTGCCCTATCTGCCGCTCGATGCGCTGAAGCCCGGCGCGGCGCGCAGCCCCGCCCCGCAGCAGGGCGCCGGCGCCGGCAATACCGCCGGCAGCAACAACCCGTCGCAGACCACTGGGGGGAGCAACTGATGAAACGGATTCTTCCCTATGTGCTGGTGCCGGTCGTCGCCGTGGTGGCGATCGTGCTGATCGGCTCGATCTATGTCGTGGACGTGCGCCAGCGGGCGCTGGTGCTGCGCTTCGGCGAGGTGGTCTCGGTCTCCGACACCCCCGGCATCCGCTTCAAGCTGCCGATCATCGACGATGTGGTGAAATACGACGCCCGCATCCTCGGCCTGACCACCCAGCCGATGGAGGTCACGCCGCTGGACGACCGCCGGCTGGTCGTGGACGCCTTCGCGCGCTGGCAGATCACCGACGTGGTGCGCTTCCGCCGTGCCGTCGGCCGGCTGGGCGAGGACGGCGCCTATCAGCTGCTGGAGCCGATCCTGACCAACGCCATCCGCGGCGCGCTGGGTTCGGTGCCCTCGACCACGGTGCTGTCGGATGACCGCACCATGCTGATGAACCAGATCCGCGACAGCGCCCGCACCGAGGCCGATGCCCTGGGCGTGCAGATCATCGACGTGCGGCTGACCCGGACCGACCTGCCCGGGCAGAACCTCGCCGCCACCTATGCACGGATGCGGGCCGAGCGCGAGCGCGAGGCGGCCGACGAGATCGGCCGCGGCAACGAGGCCGCACAGCGGGTCCGTGCCGCCGCCGACCGGACCGTGGTCGAGCTGACCTCCGAGGCCCGCCGCCGGGCCGAGATCATCCGCGGCGAGGCCGAGGCGCGGCGCAACGCCATCTTTGCCGAGGCCTATGGCCGCGACCCGGAATTCTTCGCCTTCACCCGCTCGCTCTCGGCCTACGAGACCTCGTTCGCGGCCGGCAACACCTCCTTCGTGTTGTCGCCGACCGGCGAGTTCTTCGACTATCTGCGGGCGCCGGGCAAGCCGGCGGAAGGGGTCGAGCGCGCGGCCGAGGTGCAGAAGGCGCTGGAGGCGCAGATGGAGGCCGTCGGCGTGTCGCCCGAATCGCCCAGCGGCGACCTGACCGACATGCCGGAGCTGAGCGACCCCAACCTGCGCGCGCCCTCGGTCCAGGACCTGACCGACGAGATCCCGGGGCTGGACCCGGCCCGCATCCCGTCGCTGGGCGGGCAGGGGCTGGATGCCGCCACCGGGGCGGAGTCCGCGCCGGATGCGGTCGTGCCCGAAGCACCGGCGGCGCCGGATGCGGCGGCGCCCGGGGCGGGCGATGCGGATGCACCCGCCGCCGATCCCGCGGCCGCGCCGGAGGCCACCGAACCCGGCCCCACGCCGCCCGCCGCCGGGAACTGATCCCGGCAGCAGGACGGCGCCGATACATCGGCGAGAGGCCGCCTCCGGGCGGCCTTTTCCTGCGCGCTGCGCCGCGGCTCCCGTCACGATCAGTTCATTTCCCGCGACAGGTGATTTATTTGCAACAGCCGCGGTTTCGGCTTTCATTACGCCTGTCCGGCCGGGACCCGCGCACAGTTCTCACGGTGCCCCGGCCCGTATTCGCACCAAGCTGAGGAGACGTGCGCATGAAATCCTCCCTGCATCGCAGCCTGTGGGCGGCCTCCGCGCTGGCACTGGCACTGGCCGGGGCGCCGCTGATGGCCCAGACCCCGGGCGCCGCCGCCCCGGCGGCCAATGACAATGTCGCCCCGCTGAGTGCGCCGGACACCCCCGCCAGCCGGGCGCAGGTGATGCCCAACAGCTTTGCCGACCTGGTGGACGAGGTCAGTCCGGCGGTGGTGATGATCACCACCACGGCGACGGTCTCGACCCCGGCGCAGGGCTTTCCGATGTTCCCCGACGGCTCGCCCTTCGGCGACCTGTTCCGCGATTTCGGCTTCGACGGCCATCCCGGCGGCCGCGGCGGCCCGCCCTTCGCCCAGCGCGGTCCGCAACGCTCCTCGGCCCTGGGTTCGGGCTTCGTGATCGCGCCGGACGGCTATGTGGTCACCAACAATCACGTCATCGAGGGCGCCGACGAGATCGAGATCGAGTTCAAGGACGGCGCGCGGCGCAAGGCCGAGGTGGTCGGCACCGATCCCAAAACCGATGTGGCGCTGCTGAAGGTGGATGCCACCGACCTGCCCTTCGTAGAATTCGGCGATTCCGACCAGGCCCGGGTGGGCGACTGGGTGCTGGCGCTGGGCAACCCGCTCGGCCAAGGCTTCTCGGCCTCGACCGGCATCGTCTCGGCCCGCAACCGCGAGCTGTCGGGCACCTATGACGACTATATCCAGACCGATGCCGCCATCAACCGCGGCAATTCGGGCGGGCCGCTCTTTGACATGGACGGCAAGGTGATCGGGGTGAATACCGCGATCCTGTCGCCCAATGGCGGCAGCATCGGCATCGGCTTCTCGATGGCCTCGAACGTGGTCAGCAAGGTCGTCCAGCAGTTGCGCGACTATGGCGAGACCCGGCGCGGCTATCTGGGCGTGACCGTGCAGGACGTGACCGAGGAGATGGTGGAGCCGCTGGGGCTGGACAAGGCCGAGGGCGCGCTGGTCAACAACGTGCCCGAGGGTCCGGCCGCGGAGGCCGGCATCCAGGCCGGCGACGTGATCGTGCGCTTTGCCGGCCAGCCGGTGGCCGATATCCGCGACCTGGTGCGGCGGGTGGCCGACAGCCCGGTGGGCGAGGCGGTGCCGCTGACCGTGCTGCGCGACGGCAAGGAGGTGGCGCTGGAGATCACGCTGGGCCGGCGCGAGACCGCCGAGAGCGGCGGGGCGCAGGGCGGCCCGGATACCAGCAACCAGGCCGAGAAGGGTCGGGCCGAGGACCTGCTGGGCATGCGGCTGGCGCCGCTGACCCCGGAACTGGCCGGCGAGCTGGGCGTATCGCCCGACAGCAGCGGCCTGGTGGTCGAGGAGGTCGATCCGACCGGCAAGGCCGCCGATCAGGGGCTGATGCCGGGCGACATCATCACCACCATCAACCGCCAACCGGTGACCAGCCTCGCCGATCTGCAACGGCTGGTGAGCGAGGCGCAGGAGGCCGGGCACAAGACCGTGCTGGCCATGGTCCGCCGCGGCAGCCAGCCCATGTTCGTGGCCCTGCCGGTGGAGTGAGCGCGGCGCCGGGCCGCGCCCCGGCAGCCGGGACAGCAAAGGGGCCGTCCGCAGGGACGGCCCCTTTTTCATGGCCCTGCGGGGGGAGGCATCACGGCCGCCTCCGGGTGCCGGCTCAGTCCCGCGTCAGTTGCAGGAACACCTGTTCCAGGTCCGGGGCCTCGCTGGCCACGTCGAGGATCGGCACGCCGGCGCCGCGCAGCGCGTCCAGCACCGAATCCGCCCGCATATGCGAGGGCGCATAGGTCAGCGCCACCCGGCCGTCGGCGCGGCGCTCGGCGCGCACATCGTCGGGCAGGGTCAGGCTGTCGGGCAGCGGCGCCGCGCCATTGTCGATGACCAGCGTGCGGCGGTCGGCGCGGGCCAGCAGGTCGCGGGTCGGCGCGCGCTCGACCAGGGCGCCGTGATTGACGATGGCGATCTCGTCGCACATCTGCTCGGCCTCCTCCAGGTAATGCGTGGTCAGGATGATGGTCATGCCCTGGTCGTTCAGCTTGCGCACATTGCGCCACAGCATGTCGCGCAGCAGGATGTCCACGCCCGCCGTCGGCTCGTCCAGCACCAGGATCTGCGGCCGGTGCACCAGCGCCTTGGCCAGCAGCAGCCGCCGCTTCATCCCGCCCGAAAGCTGGCGGGCATAGCTTTCCGCCTGTTCGGTCAGGCCGACCATCTCCAGCAGCTCGTCGGTCCAGCGCTGGCCGCGCGGTACGCCGTAAAGCCCGGCCTGCACCTCCAGGCTGACCCGCGGGGTGAAGAACGGGTCGATGGTCAGCTCCTGCGGCATCACCCCGATCGAGGCCCGCGACTGACGCGGATTCACGTCCTGATCGAAGCCCCAGATCTCCACCCGGCCGGAGGTCTTGCGAACAAGCCCGGCCAGAATGTTGATCAGCGTCGATTTTCCGGCGCCGTTCGGCCCCAGCAGGCCAAAGATCGAGCCGGCGGGAATGTCGAGGTCGATGCCTTTCAGCGCCTCCTTGGCGGGGGCAGCGCCCTGGGCGGCATAGGTCTTGCGCAGCCCCTCGATTCGGATGGCGGTGGCGGGTGGAGCTTGGGTCATGGCGGGCGGATTTCCGTGGCTTGCCGTACTGGACCAATCCTCTATCATGTGCAGCCGACAGACAGAACCTGCCGTCAGCACGAAAAGGCCCCCCAATGAGCGAAGCCGCCGCCTCCGAACATCCCGATCCGCATTATCCCGGTTTCCTGCTGCCCGAGACCAGCCGCCCGGCGCCGGTGGTGCAGGAGGTCACCAGCCTGAAGGTCGCCTGCGACGGCGACGAGGCCCGTGGCCTCGGCCATCCCCGCGTCTGGCTGGCGATCACGCCGGAAATCGGCTTTGTCGATTGCGGCTATTGCGACAAGCGCTTCGTGCTGGCCGCCGGAGCCGCCGACGCGCATTGAGCCGCACGGTCACGATCCCGTATCCGCGTCGCCCCGCGCCTTGCCATCGCCGGTGGCAGGGGCGAGGGTGACGCCGCCCGACACGGTAGCGAAAGCCCCCATGCCCACTGACCAACCCGCCGCCGGCCCGCGGCCGTTCTCGCGCTTCGAGGTCATGATCGCCTGGCGCTATCTGCGCGCCCGCCGTTCCGAGGGCGGGGTCAGCGTCATGACCTGGATCAGCCTGGTCGGCATCATGCTGGGCGTGGCGGCGCTGGTCGCCACGCTGGCGGTGCGGGCGGGATTCCGCACCGAATTCGTGGACACGATCCTCGGCGCCTATGCGCATTCTACCGTCTACATGAACCCGACCGAGTTCCGGAACCCGATCACCAACGAGGTCTATATCAATCCCGGCAAGATCGAGGATTATCAGGGACTTTCCGCAGAAATCGCCGCGATTCCCGGCGTGACGCAGGCCGTTGCCGTGGTGCGCGGCCAGGCCATGCTCAGCTTTGGCGAGCGTTCGAACGTGGCGCAGGTCTATGGCGTCTCGGACGAGGATTTCCGCGCCATCCCGCGCATGGCCTCGTCGGACCTGGCCGAAGGCGATATCGCGGATTTCGGCAAAGGCATCGCCGTGGGCGTCGGCATCGCCAACGAGTTGGGCCTGCAGGTCGGCGACCGGGTGCGGCTGATCGCGCCGGAGGGGGCGCGCACCGCTTTCGGCACCACGCCGCGGGTCAATGCCTACGAGGTCACCTATATCTTCAGCCTCGGCCGCCCGACCGAGGACAGTCTGCGGGTCTATCTGCCGCTGGCCGAGGCGCAGAGCTTCTTCAACCGCGAGGGCGCGGCCGACGTGATCGAGGTATTCTCGGCCGATCCCGAGCGCATCGAGGAGCTGACCCCGCAGATCGACGCGCTGCTCGACGGCAAGGGCTACAGCTGGACCTGGAAACAGGCCTGGGGCCGGTCGCTGGCGGCGCTGGAGATGGAGGATGACGTGATGTTCCTCATCGTCGGCTTCCTGGTGCTGATCGCCTCGCTGAACATCACCTCCGGCCTGATCATGCTGGTCAAGAACAAGGGCGGCGATATCGGCATCTTGCGCACCATGGGCCTGACCGAGGGCTCGGTGCTGCGGGTGTTCTTCCTCTGCGGGGCCTTCATCGGGGTGATCGGCACCGCGCTCGGCGTCACGCTGGGGGTGATCCTGTCGCTGAATGTCGGCAATATCATGGATTTCCTGAATGCGGTGCGCAATGGCGGTGCCTGGCAGCCGGAGCTGCGCGGCGTCTATCGCCTCTATGGCGTGCTGCGGTGGTGGGATCTGGCCCGCGCCGTCGGGCTGTCGCTGTTCCTGTCCTTCGTCGTCACCTATTTCCCCGCCCGCCGCGCCGCGCGCATGAACCCGGTGGAGGCTCTGCGCTATGAGTGAGGTGCTGCGGCTGGAGGCTGTGACCAAGACCTATCCCGGTGCCACGCCGGTGCGGGTGCTGACCGGCATCGACCTGGCCGTGCAGCGCGGCGAGGTGGTGGCCCTCGTGGCGCCCTCGGGCAGCGGCAAATCGACGCTGCTGCATATCGCCGGGCTGCTCGACACGCCGGATTCGGGGCGGGTGATCCTGCTGGGCCGCGACATGACCGGGCTGCCGGACCGCGCCCGCACCGTGGCCCGGCGGCGCGAGCTGGGCTTCGTCTATCAGTTCCACCACCTGCTGCCGGAATTCACCGCCGAGGAGAACATCACCCTGCCGCAGCTGGCCGATGGCCGCCCCCCGCGCGCGGCGCGCGAGCGGGCGCTGATGCTGCTGGACCGGGTGGGCCTTGCCGGGCGCGCCGGCCACCGCCCGGCGGCGCTGTCGGGGGGCGAGCAGCAGCGGGTGGCCTTTTGCCGGGCGCTGGCCAATGGCCCGGCGCTGCTGCTGGCGGACGAGCCCACCGGCAATCTCGACCCCGAGACCTCGGAGCGGGTGTTTGCGGTGCTGATGGAGCTGGTGCGCGAGACCGGCATGGCGGCGCTGATCGCCACCCATAACCACGAGCTTGCCGCCCGCATGGATCGCGTCTTGCGGCTGTGGGGGTGAAGGCCGGCGAAACGGAAAGGGCCGGGAGATCCCGGCCCTTGTCGCTTTTCGTTACCGAAGGTCTTCCGGCAGCAGTTCGGCCGGGAAGTTCTGGTAGCTGACCGGGCGCAGGAAGCGGCGGATCGCCAGGGTGCCGACGCTGGTGGCGCCAAAATTGGTCGAGGCCGGATAGGGCCCGCCATGCACCATCGAATCGACCACCTCGACGCCGGTCGGATAGCCGTTGACCAGCACCCGGCCGGCCATGCGCTCCAGGATCGGGCGCAAGCGCTGCGCATCGGCCAGGTCGCCGGCATCCATGTGGAGGGTCGAGGTCAGCTGCCCCTCGAAGCCGCGGGCCAGCTGCACCATCTCGTCGACCGAGCCGACGCGCACGATCAGCCCCAGCGGCCCGAACACCTCCTCGCCCAGCGCGCTGTCCTGGAGGAAGTCGCTGCCATTGGTCTCGTAGAGGTTGGGATTGGCCTCGCGGCCCTCCGATTCGGTCCGGTAAACCGGGCGGACGGAGTTGCGGCTGTCGAAACGCTCCTGCCCCTTGCGATAGGCCTGGGCGATGCCGGGGGTCAGCATGGTCTGCGGCCCGACCTCGGCCAGCGCCGCCTTGGCGGTGGCGGTGTAGCGGTCGGCATCCGCGCCGTCGATCACCACCGAGATGCCGGGATTGGTGCAGAACTGGCCGGCGCCTTGGGTCAGCGAGCCCACCCAGCCCCTGGCCAGCGATTCGGCGCGGGCCTTCATCGCCTGCGGCAGCAGGAACATCGGGTTGACGCTGCCCAGCTCGCCGAAGAAGGGGATCGGCTCGGGGCGGGCGGCGCAGAGGTCGAACAGCGCGCGGCCGCCGGCGAGGCTGCCGGTGAAGCCCACCGCCTTGATGCGCGGATGCTGGACCAGCGCCGCGCCGACATGGCGGTCGCCGCCCTGCACCAGCGAGAACACGCCCTTCGGCATGCCGGTCTTCTCGATGGCGGCAAGGATGGCCTCGGCCACGATCTCGCCGGTGCCGGGATGGGCGGAATGGCCCTTGACCACCACCGGGCAGCCGGCGGCCAGCGCCGCGGCGGTGTCGCCGCCGGCGGTCGAGAAGGCCAGCGGGAAGTTCGAGGCCCCGAACACCGCCACCGGGCCGATCGGGCGCTCGATCAGGCGGATCTCGGGGCGCGGCGCCGGCTGGCGGTCGGGCAGGGCGGCGTCATGGCGGCGGTCCAGATAGTCGCCCTTGCGGATATGGTCGGCGAACAGGCGCAGCTGGCCGGTGGTGCGGCCGCGCTCGCCCTCCATCCGGGCGGCGGGCAGGCCGGATTCCTGGGTGCCGATCTCGGTCACCGCCGCGGCGCGGGCCTCGATCTCGTCGGCAATGGCCTCGAGGAAGGCCGCCCGCTGCTCGCGCGTGGTATCGCCATAGGTCCAGAACGCCTCCTCGGCGGCCTCGCAGGCGCGATCGACCAGCGCCGGGGTGCCCACAGCGAAATCATGCGCCGGGCCATGCGCCGGGTCCGAGCGGAAGGTGGTGTCGCCCGCAACCCATTCGCCGGCGATCAGATGCTTGCCGTGAGGGGTGAAGGAGGAGGCTTGGGCCATGGTGTCGTCCTGCTGTTGGAATGAAAGCCGCCGCCGGCGCCGGGCCGGCATCAGCCGCGACTATGCGCAATCCGGCGGGGATTGTCACCTGCCGGGCGGAAGGGATGCACCCGCCCGGCGGATTCGGGGAATCCGGCGCAACTGTCTGATTGCGCTTGTCTTGGTGTCGTAAGCGGGAGGCGTATGGGCCGGACGGGCGGGGCGCTCCGTCTCGAAACGTTCCCCGATGTTTCCCTAACCAACTGATTTTGCGTCGATAGGGGGGCGTCAGCGCCCCGTCCTCTCCCGCCATTCCCGATATTTTTCCAGGTTCTCGTCCCTGGTGCCCGGATAGAGGCCGATGATCGAGGCCCCGGCCTGCACCTGCTCCAGCACGAAATCCTCGTAGCTCTCCATGGCCAGGCATTCCTCGGCGATCTCGTCGGCCAGATGCGCCGGGATGACCATCACGCCGTCGCGGTCGCCCAGCATCACGTCGCCCGGAAACACCGGTGCGTCGCCGCAGCTGATCGGCACGCTGATGTCCAGCGCCTCGTGCAGCGTGAGGTTGGTGGGCGCCGAGGGGCAGGCGCAATAGGCCGGCATGTCCAGCCGGCCGATGCCGTCCACGTCGCGCAGCCCCCCGTCCGAGACCAGCCCGGCCGCCCCGCGCAGCGCCAGCCGGGTGACGAGGATCGAGCCGGCGGTCGCCGCCCGCCGGTCCTTGCGCGCATCCATGACCAGCACCCAGCCGGGCGGGCAGGTCTCCATGGCGACGCGCTGCGGATGCTCGGGGTCGCGAAAGACGCCGATCGGATTGCGGTCCTCGCGCGCCGGGATGTAGCGCAGGGTGAAGGCCTGGCCGACCATGTTGCCGGCCTTCGGTGCGACCGGCAGCACGCCCTGCACGAACTGGTTGCGCAGGCCCCGCTTGAACAGGGCCGTCGCCACCGAGGCGGTGGAGACGCGCATCAGCCTGGCGCGGGTCTCGTCGGAAAGGATGTAGTCGCCCATCATGAGCCTCCGGGGTCAGTAGATCACCGGCTCGTCCACCGGACGGCCGAATTCGGTGCGCAGGAAATCGAAGTCGCAGCCCTTGTCGGCCTGCTCGATATGCTTGCTGAACACATAGCCATAGCCGCGTTCGTATTTCGGCTCCGGCGGGGTCCAGGCGGCGCGGCGGGCGGCCAGCTCCTCCTCGGTGACCAGCACGTCCAGCCGCCGGGCGGGAATGTCGATGGCGATCATGTCGCCGTCGCGCAGCAGCGCCAGCGGCCCGCCGACGAAGCTTTCCGGCGCCACATGCAGCACGCAGGCGCCGAAGGAGGTGCCCGACATCCGCGCATCCGAGATCCGCAGCATGTCGCGCAGACCCAGCTTCATCAGCGCCTTCGGCATCGGCAGCATGCCCCATTCCGGCATGCCCGGCCCGCCCTGCGGCCCGGCATTGCGCAGGATCAGCACCGTGTCCGGGGTCATCGGGTAATCGGGGTCGTCGACGATCCGCTTCAGCGCCGGATAGCTGTCGGCGATCAGCGCCGGCCCGGTATGGCGGTGGAATTTCGGGTCGCAGGCCGCCGGCTTGATCACGGCACCGTCGGGGGCGAGGTTGCCGCGCAGCACCGCCAGCGAGCCCTCGTGATAGACCGGGTTCGACAGCGGCCGGATCACGTCCTCGTTCCAGATCGGCGCCTCTTCCAGCCCCTCGACCAGCGGCCGGCCGGTGACGGTGACCGGCTCGGGATGCAGCTTGTCGCCGAGCTGGCGCATCAGTGCCCGCAGCCCGCCGGCATAGTAGAAATCCTCCATCAGATAGTCGGTGCCGGAGGGGCGGATATTGGCGATCACCGGCGTGTGCCGGCCGATGCGGTCCAGGTCGTCGAGGTCCAGCGGCACCCCGGCCCGCCGTGCCATGGCGATCAGGTGGATGATGGCATTGGTCGAGCAGCCGGTCGCCATGGCCACGGTGACGGCGTTCTCGACCGCCTTCGGCGTGATGATCCGGTCGGGGGTCAGGTCCTCCCAGACCATGTCCACCGCGCGGCGGCCGCATTGCGTGGCCATGCGCTGATGGTTGGAATCGGCCGCCGGGATCGAGGAGGCGCCCGGCAGGCTCAGCCCCATGGCCTCGGCGATGGCGGTCATGGTCGAGGCGGTGCCCATGGTCATGCAATGGCCGTAGGAGCGCGCGATGCCGGCCTCCATGCCCTGCCATTCCTTCTGGGTGATGGTGCCGGCGCGGCGCTCGTCCCAGTATTTGAACATGTCGGTGCCCGAGCCCAGATAGCGGCCGGCGTAATTGCCGCGCAGCATCGGTCCGGCCGGCATGTAGATGAACGGCAGCCCGACCGAGATCGCGCCCATGACCAGCGCCGGCGTGGTCTTGTCACAACCGCCCATCAGCACCGCGCCGTCGACCGGGTGCGAGCGCAGCAGCTCCTCGGTCTCCATGGCCAGCAGGTTGCGATAGAGCATGGTGGTCGGCTTGACCCAGCTTTCCGACAGCGACATCGCCGGCAGCTCCACCGGAAAGCCGCCGGCCTGCAGCACGCCGCGCTTGACCCATTCCACCCGGTCCTTGAAATGCGCGTGGCAGGGCTGGGCATCCGACCAGGTGTTGATGATGCCGATGACCGGCTTGCCTTCCCAGTCCCCGGGGTCATAGCCCATCTGCAGGGTGCGCGAGCGATGGCCCGAGGATCGCTGGTCGTCGGGCAGGAACCACCGGGCCGAGCGCAGCTCGGCATAGCTCTTGCGGGTCATGGGAAGGTCTCCGTTGCTGAGGGGCTGCGGTCGGTCGCGGCCGCGGCGGCGAGGGCCATGGCGCCGGCCAGAACGGCGCCGGGCGCCAGCCGGTCCATGCCGCCGGGCAGGGCGGGGCGGTTGATGGCGTCGGGCAGGTGGCTGACCGGTTCGGCGCAGAACAGGGGCCGGTCGTCGGGGACGAAGACATGCAGGTGGCGCAGCGCCCCCTCGGCGCGCAGGGTCAGGCGCAGGCCGGCATCGGGCCACAGAATTTCGGCCTCGCGCGGCGACCAGTCGGTAAAGCTGCCGTCCAGCCAGGGCATCGCCTCCAGCGGCTGCGCGCTGCCGGGGGCAAAGCCCGGCTGCGGGTCGGTGCCGGGCAGCGGCAGGCCGCGGGTGTCGCGGCGCTGCATCTGCGGGCGGGCGAAGGTCAGCCGGGTACCGGGCCGCTTGGGGAACCAGGGATGCAGGCCGAGGCCGAAGGGCATCGGCCGCGGCCCGCGATTGGTGAGTTCGAGCCCGATGCGCATTCCGGCCGGGGCCAGCGTCACGGTCTGCACCAGGCCGAATTGCCAGGGCAGGCCGGGGTCCTCGACCAGCAGCTCCGCCCTGACGCGATCGGGGCCGTGCCCGGTGATCCGCCAGGTGCGGTCGCGGGCAAAGCCGTGGATGGCCATGCCCTCCTCGGGCCGGTTCAGCGGGATCTGCCAGTGCCGCCCGTCGACGGCCAGGCGGCCGCCGTCGATGCGGTTGGCAAAGGGTGCCATGACGAAGCAGCCCGCCCGCAGCCCCTGTCCGGGATCGGCCAGCGGCGCCAGCACCGGCAGCCAGGCCCCGGTCCCGGCGGGGTGCCGGACCTCCAGCGCGGTCAGGCTGGCGCCGTGATCGGGGGCCAGCTGCGCGCGCCAGCCATGGGCCTCAAGCCGGACCATGGTCTTTGCCCAGCGCCGCAAAACTGCCGCCCTGCCAGCGCCGGGCCTCGGCCTCGCCCGGTTCCGGCAGCGGCGCAAAGCGCGCGGCATCGTCCTGCGGGTGATAGCCCAGGCGCGGCCCGTCGCCGCCCTGCCACCAGCCGTCGCGATTGGCCGAGGCGCCCCAGACCACGGCAAAGCCGGTGCGCGGCGCATCGATGGCGGCGAGCAGCGCCCGCAGCAGGTCGGGCAGCGACAGCCAGGTGGCGAGGTGGCGGGCCTCGCCCGGCGCCGGCAGCGCCGAGCCGATGCGCAGATGCACGCTCTCGACCCCGTGCTTGTCGAACATCATCCGGCCCAGCAATTCGCCATAGGCCTTGGACAGGCCGTAATAGCCGTCGGGGCGATAGGGGGCGTCGGTGTCGATCCGCTGCCCGCGCGGATAGAAGCCGATGGTGTGGTTGGAGCTGGCAAAGATCACCCGGGCGCCGGTCTTGCGGGCGGCCTCGAAGATATGGGTGGTGCCGACGATGTTGGGGCCGACGATCTCGGGCCAGGGCCTTTCGACCGAGATGCCGCCGAAATGCAGGATGGTGTCGATGCCCTCGGCCAGGCCGGTGACGGCGGCACCATCGGCCAGATCGGCGGAGACGAAGCTGGCGCCGGCCGGCAGCGGGTCGGGGAAGGGCATGATGTCGGACAGCCGCAGCGCATGGCCGCCCGCCGCCAGTTCCGGCGCCAGCCAGCGGCCCAGCTGGCCCGAGGCCCCGGTTAGCAGCAGGTGCCGGCCCATCTCACACCCCCTTCATGCGCGCCACCGGCGCGCCGGGAACCGGCGCGGACGCGATGAACAGCCCGCCCGATTGCGCCCCGTCATCGCCCAGCCGGTGCGAGGTCAGCGCCAGCAGCCGCAGCCCCGGCCCGCAGAAACAGGGCATGGTCGGCGCCGGCACCGGCACCGGATAGCGCGCGATCAGCGCGCCCTCGGGCGACAGGCGGTTGAGGCAGCCGGCCGAGACCCCGGCGCTCCAGTAGCCGCCCTCGGCATCGCAGGCGCCGCCATCGGGGCGGCCCTCGGCCTCGCTCGGGGTGGCGATGCGGTGGCGCGCACCCAGCGCGCCGGTCTCGGCGTCGAAATCGTGGCGGTCGATCCAGACCCCGCGCGAGTCGCTGTGATACATCGCCCGCCCGTCCGGCGACCAGGCGAGGCCGTTCGAGACCCGGATGCCGCCGGCGATGGCGGTGAGGGTGCCGGTGGCGGTCACCCGATAGAGGCTGGCGATCGGCTCGCGCGGGTCGCGCCCGTCCATGCTGCCGACCCAGAAGGCGCCGTCTGGCCCGACCTTTCCATCGTTGAGCCGCGAGGTGGCGGGCTCGTCATAGCCGGTCCACAGCGCCTCGCGCGCGCCGGTCTCGGGGTCGAACAGGATCACGCCGCGCGCCAGCGCCACCACCAGCCTGCCGCTGTCGCACAGCCCCAGGCTGCCGACCTTGTCGCCCATCTGCCATTGCCGCAGCGGACCCTCGGCCAGCGAGACCTCGTGGATGGTGCCGGCCTCGATGTCGCACAGGAACAGCACGCCGCGCCGGTCGTCCCAGACCGGGCTTTCCAGCAGCTGCCCGCGCAGGTCGCCCAGACGCGTGAACTCCATCATGCTCCCCTGCTGATGCGGCGGATGACCTCGGGATGGCCGAGGACGGCATCCGACAGTTCCAGCCCCAGGCCCGGCCCCGCGAACGGGTGGATGACGCCATTCTCGATCCGCGGCATCACCGTGACCAGATCCCGATACCAGCCGGTGTAATAGGCGCGCACCGATTCCTGGAAGACGGCATTGGGCACGTTGAGCGACAGGTGGATCGAGGCCGCGAACACCACCGGCCCGGTGCAGTCATGCGGTGCCACCGGGCGCTGGAAGGTTTCGGCCATGGTGGCGATCTTCTTGGCCTCCGACAGTCCGCCGCACCACGAGATGTCCAGCATGACGTAATCGGCGGCCTCGGCGCGCAGCACGTCGAGGAACTGGCTGCGGGTGGCCATGGTCTCCGAGGCGCAGACCGGAATGCCCGAGCGCTGCGCATAGGTCGCCAGCGCGGCCGGGTTGGTCATCTTGATCGGGTCCTCGGCCCAGAACGGCTCGAACTGGCGCAGGCCGCGGGCGATGGCCAGCGCCGAGGTCAGGTCCCACATCGAATGCAGCTCGACCATCACCTCCATGCGGTTGCCGACCGCCTCGCGGATCTGGCGGAACGGGGTCAGCGCCGCCTCCAGCTCGCCCGCATGGATGAAATTGCCGCCATTGGCCACCGCATAGGGGTCGAAGGGCCAGATCTTCATGGCGGTGATGCCCTGCGCCAGCAGGCTCTCGGCCAGGGCACCGGCATCGCGGTGGAAGGCGATCTGGTCCTCGTAGGGGCCCTCGGCCGCCTCGTCGCCGTCGCCGATATAGCGCCGCGCCCCGGCCTTGTTGTAGGTATAGCCGGCGCAGGTGTTGTAGGTGCGGATCGACGGCCGCGACAGCCCGCCCAGCATCTGGTGGACCGGCTGGCCGGCCACCTTGCCGAACAGATCCCACAGCGCGATGTCGATGGCTGAGGCCGCCCGGATCTCCACCCCGGAGGAGCGGAAGCCGACATAGGGCTCCAGCAGCAGCTTGGAGATGCGGTCGATCTCCAGCGGGTTGCGGCCGATCAGCTGCGGGGCGATCTCGGCATGGATATGGGTGGCGACGGCATCGGCGCCGCGGAAGGTCTCGCCCAGGCCGGTGAGGCCCTCGTCGGTATGCACCAGCACCCAGATGATGTTGTTGAGGTGCGGCAGCTGGACGGTCTCGATTGCGGTGATCTTCATGATGGCTCCGGGGGAAGGGGCCGGGGGCGGTGGCCGCCCCCGGCTTGTGTCAATGCTGGCCGGCGCTGCTGCTGCGCTCGCGCGCCACGATCTGCGTCGGGTTGACGAAGCGCAGCGCGATCAGCAGCCAGACCAGCGAGCTGACCATGTAGATCACCGCCATGGCGTCGATCGACTGCACCGTGCGCACCCCGGCGGCAAACACCGAATAGTAGAGCGCCACCACCAGCGTCTGGCTGGTCGGCCCGGCGGTCAGGAAGGTCAGCTCGAACATCGCCACCGTGCGCACCAGCACCAGCAGCATGGCCGCGAGGATGCCCGGCACCAGCAGCGGCAGCAGCACATGCCGGAACAGCTTGAAGGTGCCGGCGCCGAAGACGCGGGCGGCGGCCTCGATCTTGGGATCGATCTGCTCGATGAAGGGGATCATGACCAGGATGACGAAGGGCACGGTGGGCACCAGATTGGCCACCACCACGCCCCAGAAGGTGCCGCCCAGCCCGGTCTGGTAGAGGACCGTGGCCAGCGGGATGCCGAAGGTGATCGGCGGCACCAGCAGCGGCAGCAGGAAGACCAGCATCACCAGCTTCTTGCCGGGAAAGTCCCGCCGCGCCATGGCATAGGCGGCGGTGACCCCGAGGATGCCGGCGAACAGCACCACCAGGCCGACGATCTGGAAGGTCACCAGCAGCACCTGGCCCAGCTGGAACTCGGCCCAGGAGGCGGCATACCACTTGAAGGTCAGCCCCTCGGGCAGCCAGGTGCCCAGCCAGCGGGTGCCGAAGGAGGAGGTGATCACCGCGGCGATCACCGCCAGCACGTTCAGCACAAAGAAGCCGGTGACCACCCAGACCAGGGCGATCCACAGTTTCGCAAGGGGGGTCGTGTCGCGGATCATGGCTTATCCTTTCCCGCCGGCGGTCGAGCCGCGATAGAACAGTTGCCGCAGCCCTAGCAGCGCCGCGACCACCAGCAGTTGCACCACCGCCATGATCATCGCGATCGCCGAGGCCATCGGGTCGTCATATTGCTCCAGCGCCGCCTGGGTGGCCGCGATCGAGATCACCCGCGTCGGCCCCTGCGGCGCGCCCAGCAGCACGGCCGAGGGGAACACCGCGAAGGCCTGGATGAAGCTGAGGCAGGCGGCGATGATCAGCCCCGGCACCAGCAGCGGCAGCATGACATGGCGGAACCGCTGCCAGGCATTGGCGCCATGGGTGGCGGCCGCGCGCTCCAGCGCCGGGTCGATGCCGCTGACATAGGACAGCGTCAGCAGGAAGGTGAACGGAAACACCGTGATCAGCAGCGAGGCAAAGACCCCCCAGTAGTTGTGGGTCAGCGTCGGCGCCTTGTCGAACAGCCCGGTCAGCACGATCAGCCGCGAGAACCAGCCCTGCGGGCCCAGATAGTTCAGCAGCCCCTCGGCGATCAGCACCGTGCCCAGGGTGATCGGCAGCACCAGGATGGTGGTCAGCAGCCGCTGGTTGCGCATCAGGCGCACCCGCATGGCGATCGGCACCGCCATGGCGACGCTGAGGATGGTGACCGGGATCGCCAGCCACAGCGTGTTGGCGATGGTGGTGTAGAGATAGGGGTCCGAGAAGAACCGGCGGTAATTCGCCAGCCAGCCGCCGCCCTCCAGCGGGCTGAAGGACAGCACCAGCCCGTAGAGGAAGGGATAGATGAACACGGAGACGACGAAGAGCAGCGCCGGCAGGATCAGCAGTGTGACCCCGTCGATGCCGCGATTGGCCAGCCGCTGCCGCAGCCCGGGCCGCTCGGGCGCCGGGGCGGTGGTGGTGGTGTCGAAGGCGGTCATGGCGTGCCTCCCTCGGCCCGGGGCGATACGCTGGCGATGCCGGCCCCCGCGACGCGGTTCCACCGTGCCCGGCACGGGCCGGGACGGCCCGACGACGCGGGGACGCTCGGGGCGTTTTTTTCGTTGCCGAAGGAAAGGCCGGCGCGCGCCCGGATCGGGCCGCAGAGGCCCGGGGCGGCATCGCGCGCCCTCCGGCCATGGCGGGACCGGGCGGGGGTGGTGTCCGCGGCGGTGACAGTGAAGGTGACGGGCGCCCGCCCCGGCTGGAAGCCCGCGGGGCGGGTTCCTTCGCCGCTGGCGCATCGCCGCTCCGGGCGAGGCTCGGCATGCCCGGACGGGGCGAGGGCGGCGCTCCCGGTGGTGAGGATGGCAGGCGCCCGCGGCGACCGGAAGCCCACGGGGCGGGTTCCTTCGCCGCTGGCGCGCCGCTGCTCCGGGCAAGGCCCGGTGCGCCCGGACGGGGCGGGGGCGGCAAGGCGAGGTGCAAGGGCGGGGGTGAAGGCCGGGGCAGGGCGCCCTTGCCACGCGGCGCGGGGCGCGGCGGTGATGGCGGGGGCGGTCATGGCGTCTCTCCGGCAAAGACCAGCGCGCGGTCGGGGGCGACGGCCAGCGTCACCGGCGTGCCCGGCTCCAGCCGGCGGCGGTCGCGGAAGATCATCTCCATGCCGTCGCCGGCGCGGGCGGTGCCGACGAATTCGCGGCCGCGATATTCGATGGTCTCGACCGTGGCCGGAACCTCGTTGCCGCTGCCGTCGCCGGCGCTGACATCGTCGCCGCGCGCGGTCAGCACCGCCCGGTCGCCCGGGCGCAGTTCGCTCATCGCCCGCCCGGTCAGTTCGGCGCCGGCGACGCGCAGGGTCGCGTGCCCGTCGGCGACCCGCAGCACCTCGCCCGCCAGGCGGTTGCGGAAACCCATGAACTCGGCCACGTCCAGATAGCGCGGCGTCTCGTAGAGTTCCGAGGGGGTACCGACCTGGCGGATCTCGCCGGCGCGCAGCACCACGATGCGGTCGGCCAGCGACAGCGCCTCGTCCTGGTCATGGGTGACGTAGATGGTGGTCGAGCCCAGCTCGTTGTGGATGCGGCGGATCTCGGCCCGCATCTCCAGCCGCAGCTTGGCGTCGAGATTGGAGAGCGGCTCGTCCATCAGCACCAGCGGCGGCTCGATCACGATGGCGCGGGCGATGGCGACGCGCTGCTGCTGGCCGCCGGAAAGCTGGCCGGGCAGCTTGTCGCCCTGGCCCTGCAGATGCACCATGGCCAGCGCCTCGTCGGCGCGGCGGGTGATCTCGGCCCTGGCGACGCCGCGCATCTTCAGCCCGAAGCCGACATTGTCGCGCACGCTCATATGCGGGAACAGCGCATAGTTCTGGAACACCATGCCGAAGCCGCGATCCTCGGGCTTGAGCTGGTCGATGCGCTTCTCGTCGATATAGATGCCGCCGCCGGTGGTGCCCAGCAGGCCGGCGATGCAGTTCAGCGCGGTGGATTTGCCGCAGCCCGAGGGACCGAGCAGGGCGATGAACTCGCCCCGCCCGATGGTGAGGTCGATCTCCTTCAGCGCATTGAAGCTGCCGAAGGCCCGGCTCACCCTGGACAGGCGCAGTTCGTTGAATTGGATGGCGGATGACATGCAGAGCTTCCCTTGATCGGGGTCAGGATCGGGGGCGGCGAGGCGGGACCGGGCCGGCGCGCGGGCGGGAAGCCGGCGCGGAGACGGGGCAGGGCACGGGCCGGCGCGGTGGGGGAGAGGCGCGGGAGCGACGGCGAGGCGGCGCCTGTCGCGCCCGCCCCGCCGGCCGTTCCCGGCCCGTCCCCGCCGTCGCCCGTGCCGGGCAGGGCCGCGGCAGGTATCCGCGGCCCCGGCCCCCTGGCCTCAGCTGGCCGCGACCTCCTCGTCCCAGCGGCGGAAGGCGGTGACCAGATCCTCCGGGCCCAGCGGCAGCTCGACCGGGAAATCGGCGATCCAGCCGGCATATTCCTCGCGGCCGAAGCGGGCGATGGTGTCCTGGCTGGCCTGGGGGGCCATCTCGATCGGCACGTCCTTCACCGCCGGGCCGGGATAGAAATAGCCCTCGTCATAGGTATAGGCCTGCTGTTCGGGTTGCAGGGCGTATTTGATGAACTCCATCAGCACCGCCACCTTCTCCTCCGACACGCCTTTCGGGATCGAGAAGTAATGCGCGTCGCAGACCCAGGTGAAGTCGTTGAAGCGCGCCACCCTGAACTCCTCGGGCACCACGCCCAGCGCGCGCGGGTTGATGTCCCAGCCGGTGGTGGTCACGGTCATGTCGCGCGAACCCTCGCCCAGCTCCTTCATCAGGGCGCCGGTGCCGGCGGGGTAGTATTCGATATACTGGTGCAGCTCCTTCAGATAGGCCCAGGTCTTGTCCCAGCCGTTCTGCGGGTCCTTGGGGTCGCTGTCGCCCAGCAGGTAGGGCAGGCCCATCAGGAAGGTGCGCCCCGGCCCCGAATTCGCGGGGCGAGCATAGATGAAGCGGTTGGGATTGTCCTTGGCCCATTGCAGCAGCTCCTCGGGGGTCGAGGGCGGCGTCTGCACCTTGGCGGGATTGTATTCCAGCAGCGGGCCGGAGGGGTAATAGACGCAGGTGACGCCCTTGCCCTGGGTCAGGCCCTGCATCCGCCAGGCCGGCTCCAGCAGGATCTGCTCGAGGTCGGGCAGGCCGGAATCGGGGATGGCCATGATGTCCAGCCAGATGTCGTCCGCGAGGCCCGCCGACAGCGCATCGGGGCCGATGATGACCATGTCGATGTCGATGCGGTTGGCGCGCTGCTGGGCCTTGATCTTGCCGGGCAGTTCCGGCGAGGGCGCCTTGTTGAAGGTGAAGCGCGACACCAGCTCGGGGTGATCCTTGATGAAATTGTCGAAGATCGGCTGGGTCAGCGCCAGGTTGCCGGCCGCGTCGATGACGTTCAGCGCCACCGGCTTGCCGGGCAGCTTGGCGGCCTGGGCCCAGGCGCGGCCATGCGGCAGCAGCAGGCCGGAGCCGGCCACCGCCCCCGCAGCCCCGATGAAGCCGCGGCGAGACAGATGTTTCCTCATGACGTTTCCTCCCTTGTCATGCAGTCCGTTGTTGCCGGCGGCCTCCTCCTGCCGCCGGGTGATGGTTCGGCCGCTCAGACCAGGCCGTCCGTGGCCCAGCCGGCGGTGATGTCCTCCAGCCGGGCGCGGTCGGCAGGCTCCAGCCGGGTCAGGTTGGGGATGCGGGCCGCGCCGACCGGCAGGCCCCTGATCTGCAACGCCTCCTTGACGACGGTGACATTGGCGCCGTTGCGGTATTTGGTGCGCAGGGTCTCGAAACCGGCGATGCTGTCGACCACAGCGCGGGCGCGGGCGTAATCGCCGGCCTCCAGCGCGGTCCACACCGCCAGCGAACGCTCGGGCGCGACATTGACCAGCCCGGAGGTGAAGCCCTTGCCGCCCAGCGCATAGAAGGGCAGCGCCCAGGTCTCGGCCAGGCCGCAGATCCAGGTGGCATCCTCGCCCCGGGTCTCGCGCACGCAATCGGCGAAGAACAGCGTGTTCTGCGAGGCGAATTTCACCCCGGCGATGCGCGGATGCGTGGCCAGCCGCACCATCTCGGCCAGCGGCACCGCGTCCGAGCGCAGATAGGCCACCACCGGCAGGTCGGTGGCCTCGGCCACGCCGATGAAATAGTTCACCTGCTCGTGCGGCGCGGCAAAGGGATCGAGCGGATGGTGGACCATCACCCCGTCGGCACCGTTGGCCGCCGCCGCCCGCGCCACCGCGATCGCCTCGCGCAGCGAGCGCCCGGCCGCCGCGGTCAGCGCGGCACGGCCGGCATTGGCCTCGGCGGCGATGGCCTGCAGGCGGATCACCTCGTCGGTGGTCAGGCTGTAGAACTCGCCGGTATTGCCGCCGGTGACGATGTTGTGGATGCCGGCGGCGGCGATGCCGGCGACGATGCGGCCGGTCAGCGCGGCGTCGATCTCGCCATCGGCGCCATAGGCGGTGGCGTGGACGCCGGAAATCCCGTGCAGGGCGTGGCGGTAGGCGGCGAGATCCATGGTTTTCTCCTCAGTCGGCGGTGCCGAAGACCAGCCCGATATGCTGGGTGCCGGCCTTGACGATATGTTCGCGCATCAGCCGTTCGGCCCGGTCGGCGTCGCGCGCCACCACCGCCTGCATGATGGCCTCGTGTTCCAGAAAGGATTTGCGCCGGGTCTCGGCATCGGCCAGCACGGTGATGCGGGTGGCGTGGTCATACATGCGCTGGGCGTTCTGGAGCCGGCGCAGGTAGTCGCAACCCGACGCCTCGTGGATGGCCTCGTGGAACTGCTCATTCAGGGCGATCAGCTCGTCGGGATCGGCGGATTCCACCGCGGCGCGCATGCGGGCGATCATGGCGCGCAGGGCGTCGAAATGCGCCTCGCTGCCATGGCGGGCGGCCTGGCGGGTGATGATGCTTTCCAGCGCGGCACGGGCCAGGCTCATCTCCTCGGCCTGGCGGGCCGAGAAGGTGACATAGGTGCCGCGGCGGGCCTCGGTGCGCACCAGCCCCTCGTTCTCCAGCTGGCGCAGCGCCTCCTTCAGCGGGCTGGTGGAGATTTCCATGTCGGCGGCCAGCTGGCGCTCGTTCAGGCGCTGCCCGGCGGCCAGCTTGCCGGAGATGATCGCCTTGCGCAGCACGTCATGGACATGCTCGCGCAGGCTTTTCATGCGGATGGGCGTCAGCATCGCATCCCCCTCCCCGGGAAGCAGATTGCGACTCACCATGATGCATGATCGCTGATCCGTCAAGCGGTGATATATCAAACATCACTCCTGACTTCCTGCCCGGCGCGGCGACCGTTGCCAGCCGCCGGGCGGATGCGGTAGGGGGCGGCGAGCGGCGCCGTCGGCGGAGGGGGAACGGGATGTATCGCAAGGGCGAAGTCAGCTATCGGCCGATCCCGCTGCCGGACCGGGTGCGCCGGCCCGATGCCGAGGCGCTGGCGGCGGCGGAGGCGTTTCGCGACCACATGCGGCGGCGCCATTCGGTGCGGCAGTTCTCGGCCGAGCCGGTGCCCGAGGCGGTGATCCGCACCTGTATCGAGGCGGCGGCCACCGCGCCCTCGGGCGCCAATCACCAGCCTTGGCATTTCGTCGCCATCGCCGATGCGGCGATGAAGGCCCGCATCCGCGCCGCCGCCGAGGCCGAGGAGCGCGCCTTCTATGCCGGCGGCGCCGGTGACGAATGGCTGGCGGCGCTGGAGCCGATCGGCACCGGCACCGACAAGCCGCACCTGACCGAGGCGCCCTGGCTGATCGTGGTCTTTGCCCAGCGCTACGGGCTCACCGAAGACGGTGCGCGCTACAAGAACTATTATGTGCCGGAAAGCGTCGGCATCGCCACCGGCATGCTGATCACCGCCCTGCACCAGGCTGGGCTGGTCTGTCTGGAGCATACGCCCAACCCGATGCGCTTCCTGCCGGCGATGTGCGGCCGGCCGGCGCATGAGAAGGGGGTGATGATCCTGCCGGTGGGCCATCCGGCGCCGGAGGCCACGGTGCCGGAGATCGCCAAGCGCAAGAAGCCGCTGGCGCAGGTGCTGACGGTGTTCCGCTAGGCGCCGCGCGCCTGCCAGGCGGCGATCAGCTCGGCATGCCGGGCGATCATCTCCGAGGCGCGCGGGCTCAGCCCCTCCATGAAGCGTTCGCGGAACCGGGCGGTGAGTGGATGGGTGTTGCGGACCACGGCGCGGGCATCCTCGGCCCGGGGCGAGGCGCGGGCCGGCAGGCCGGTGGCGGCCAGCGCCGCCAGCGGCGCGGCGTGATTGCCGTCGCGATAGCTTTCATAGAGCAGCAGCCGCGGCGGCCAGGAGAAATGCCCGATGATGCGCTCCAGCCGGGCATTGCCGTTGCAGATCGCGGCCATGTGGGTCTCGATCCGGCGGCGGTCGAAATCCGCGTCCGTCACCGCGCGATCCCCGGGCCGGGTCGAGTGGAACTGGCCGCTGTTGCGCGCCAGGAAGATCGACAGCGCCTGACCAACCAGATCCTGGCGCAGCAGGAAGATCGGGCGGATGGCGGCGCCGTACTGGTCGAGAAAGCCGATGCGGGCGGCGTTCAGCAGGCCGGCGCCGCCGGATTTGAACAGGTACCAGCCGGCCGGGCTGCCGGTGCGGATGTTCCATTTCAATGCCGCCTGCATGCTGTCGAGCGAGCGGCGCCCGACCACGCGCTGCAGCGTCGGGGCGTTCAGTGTCTCGCCGACGCGCTCGACGGTGAAATGCCGCTCCGCCAGCCGCGCCAGCGCGGTGCTGCCGCTGCGCGAGGTGAAGAAGATGCCGACCATCCCCTGCAACTCGGGCCAAGGCGTCCGGGCAGTGCCATGCAGTAACTCGTCGGGGTAATCCTCGACATGTTTGGAAATCCTCGCGGGGGAGTAGAGATCCAGAATATCGGGGAAATTCGTCATGTCCTGGATCGCCGGTCTAGCGCGCTGATTTCCTATCGCTATTGGATCGGGTCCGGTGAGGTCAAGCACCAGCCCGCGGCCC
>JBEBVF010000041.1:0-23909 GCA_040392885.1 Paracoccus sp. (in: a-proteobacteria)
AACCCGGGCTTCCCCGCCCCGACCCGGCCTCGCCGTCTCGGTGAAGCGGTGTTTAGAACCGCCGAACCAAGAGGGCAAGTCCAAAAAATTAGATTGCCGAAATTTTTTTATATCGTACTGATATCGCTATAATATTATAGAAACCCCGCCATCTCTCCAAACAGACCGGGGCGGTCTGGTGCCAGCCGCCAGCCTGGAACAGACCCAACCGCCCCGGCCCGCCCAACCGCCCCGGAAAGCCGGTTTCGGCCAGCCCCGGCTGGGCCTTCTCGGCCTCCGCCACCCACCCGCCGGAGCGCAGGCGTGATTCTCGGCGCAGAGAATCGGCGGCACCCGGCAACCGATTCCCCGCCCCGATTCCCGCCGCTTCATGGCCGGCCCGACTCGCCCCCCGGGGAATCGGCACCTTCCTCGCGATTCGCCCGCCTTTCGCCTGCACCACCCGCGGCACCCCCCTTCACGCCGGGGCCGGAAACGAAAAAACGCGCCCGAAGGCGCGTTTTCCCGATTTCCATGACTGGCGGTGACGCCGATCAGCGCTTCGAGAACTGGAAGCTGCGGCGGGCCTTGCGGCGGCCGTATTTCTTGCGCTCGACCACACGCGAATCGCGGGTCAGGAAGCCGGCGGCCTTCAGCGCGGCGCGCAGGCTGGGCTCGTGCAGTTGCAGCGCCTGGCTGATGCCGTGCTTGATCGCGCCGGCCTGGCCCGAGAGGCCGCCGCCGGTCACGGTGGCGACCACGTCATACTGGCCGGCGACGCCGGCGATCTCGAACGGCTGGCGCAGGATCATCTGCAGCACCGGGCGGGCGAAATAGACGGCCATGTCCTTGCCGTTCACGGTGACCTTGCCCGAGCCGGGCTTCACCCAGACGCGGGCCACGGCATCCTTGCGCTTGCCGGTGGCATAGGCGCGGCCCAGCGAGTCGCGCTGGGGCTCGCGCACCGGGGCCGGGGCAGAGGCGGTCACGGCGGCAGCGGCGGCGGCCGGGGCCGCGCTCGACACGGCGGCCTTCAGCTGGTCGAGGGATTTGATGTCTTCGGCCATGTTCAGGCGCTCCGCGTATTCTTGGGGTTCATCGCTTTGACGTCCAGCACCTCGGGCTGCTGGGCCTCGTGCGGGTGCTCGGCGCCGGCATAGACGCGCAGATTGGTCATCTGCTGCTTGCCCAGCTTGTTGCGCGAGATCATGCGCTCGACCGCCTTGATGACGACCCGCTCCGGGTGGGCGCCTTCCAGGACCTGGCGCGCGGTGCGGAACTTGATGCCGCCCGGATGGCCGGTGTGCCAGTAGTATTTCTTGTCGTCACGCTTGTCGCCGGTCATCTGCACCTTGTCGGCATTGATGACGATGACGTTGTCGCCCATGTCCATATGGGGCGTGAAGGTCGGCTTGTGCTTGCCGCGCAGGCGCATGGCAACGATCGAGGCGAGGCGGCCCAGCACGACGCCCTCGGCGTCGATCAGGATCCACTTCTTTTCGATCTCCGCCGGTTTCGCGGTATAGGTTTTCATCGGATGACCCTTCGGGTTCGCAAATCGGTAAGAGATGGCGCTGTATCCGCGAAGCCGGCGGATAGGTCAAGGCCGCGCGGCGCGGATTATCAACGCGATTACAGCCACTTGCAACAATGGTAATTATTTACCTCCATGCCATTGCCTGATTTTGCCGGGCGCGGGGGCGGAATCGACGGCGTTGCCCCCTGCCCCGGCATCGGGCAAGCTGGCCGGCGCCAGACAAGGGAGGGACCAGAATGCCGGTGCTGCTGGAACGCGAGGATCTGGGGGCGGTCGCCCGCCTGACCATGAACAGCCCGCAGAATTTCAACGCCCTGTCGGTCGAGATGATCGCGGCGCTGTCCGCGGAACTCGACCGCATTGCCGGCGATGGCGGGGTGCGGGCGGTGATCCTCGCCGGCAGTGGCAAGGCATTCTCGGCCGGCCACGACCTGCGCCAGATGCAGGCGGCGCGGGCGGAGGCCGATGCCGGGCGCGGCCATTACGAGGCGCTGTTCGCCGATTGCGCGGCGATGATGCAGCGCATCGGTGCGCTGCCGCAGCCGGTGATCGCGCAGGTGCATGGCATCGCCACCGCCGCCGGCTGCCAGCTGGTCGCCAGCTGCGACATGGCGGTGGCGGCCGAAGGCACCCGTTTCGGCGTCAACGGCGTCAATATCGGGCTGTTCTGCTCGACGCCGATGGTGGCGCTGACCCGTGCCATTCCGCCGCGCGCCGCCTTCGAGATGCTGGTGACCGGCGAGTTCATCGACGCCGCCCGCGCGCGCGAGCTGGGCCTGGTCAACCGCGTGGTGCCCGCCGAGATGCTGGCCGAGGAAAACCTCGCCCTGGCGCGGAAGGTAGCCGAGAAACTGCCCGCCGCGGTGCGGCTGGGCAAGGCGGCCTTCCGGCGCCAGCTCGGCCTGTCGCTGGCCGAGGCCTATGCCAGTGCCGGCGGCACCATGTGCGAGAACATCATGCTGCCCGATACCGCCGAGGGCATCGGGGCCTTCCTCGACAAACGCAAGCCGGGCTGGGCCTAGCCCAGCAGCGCCAGCGCCGGGAAGGTCTCCAGCAGCCAGTAGGCGAAAGCCGAGAAGGCGCCGGTCAGCAGCGCGATGCCGACCACGACCAGCAGCCCGCCCATCACCCGCTCGATCATCTGCAGATGCGGCTTGACGCGGTTCATCACCCCGATGGCGCGGGTGATGAAGACCGCCGACAACAGGAACGGCAGCCCCAGCCCCGCGGCATAGACCGCCAGCAGCGCCGCGCCACGCTCGGCGCCGCCGCTCTGCGCGGCCAGCGACAGGATCATGCCCAGTTGCGGCCCGATGCAGGGCGTCCAGCCGAAGGCAAAGGCCAGCCCCAGCACATAGGCGCCCAGCGCGCCGGCCTCGCCGCGCGTCTCCATCCGCGCCTCGCGGTCGAGGATGGGGATGCGGATCACCCGCAGGAAATGCAGGCCCATGACGATGATGACCAGACCCGAGGCCTGCGCCAGCCGCTCCTGATATTGCAGGAACATGCGCCCGAAGGCCGAGGCCGCCATGCCCATTAGCAGGAACACGGTCGACAGGCCCAGCACGAACATCAGCGCCGGCAGCACCGCACTGCGCTGGCGGGCGCGCAGCCCGCTGACATTCACCCCGGTCATATAGGCCAGATAGGGCGGCACGATCGGCAGCACGCAGGGCGACAGGAAAGACAGGATTCCGGCCAGCGCGGCAATGGCGGCGGCGGACAGGAACCCGGCGGTGGCAAGATCTATTCCCAGCATGTGCCCCTCCTAGGCCGCCCCGCCCCAAGGAGACAGGGGACAAGGCGTCGCGGCCGATCAACTCGGCGTCAGTTCCGGAGGGCTCAGCCCTCGATGCGAGTGAAATCCGCAATCCCGCGCCCGGCCTCGCGGATGCGCGACAGCAGGTTCAGCCGGTTGCGGCGGATGATCGGGTTGTCGCTGTTGACCTGCACGGCCTCGAAGAAGGCGTCGATGGGCGCACGCAGGGCGGCGATGGCAGCCATGGCGGCAGGGAAATCCTCGGCCCCGGTGGCGGCACGGATCGCCGGCTCGGCGGTGTCGAGCGCGGTAAACAGGGCGCGTTCCTCGTCGGTCTCGGCGAATTTCGGATCGGCGCCGAAACTGTATTCCACCCCGTCCTTCTCCTCGGCCTGCGCAAGGATATTGGCGGCGCGTTTCAGCCCCTGCGTAAGGTTCGCCCCGTCCTCGGTCTTGAGGAAGGCCGCCAGCGCCTCGGCCCGCTCCACCACCAGCACCAGATCGTCATTGCCGGGCATCGCCAGCACGGCGTCGATGATGTCGTGCCGGATGCCTTGATCGCGGAGGTGGACTTTTAGACGGTCGTGGAAGAAGGCGAGGAGGTTGGCGGCTTTATTCTCTCCCGCAGGATCGAAATCAGCAAAGATGCTCTCAGCTTCCTGAGGATGAAGGACCACATTGGAAGCCACCACGTTTTCGGGCGGCACATCTTCAATGTAACGCTCAAGTGCCTCGGGATCGATTCCCTCATCCGCCGCCAACTCGTCGCGCCGCCTATCTTTTCCTGCCAGACCCTTCTGAATGGCTCCAAAGATATGGCTACGAACTCTCTCTTGAAGGATATTTTGGAGAGGCAGTCTCCCCCCACTCCCCAACACTAGCCGAATAACCCCCAACGCCGCACGGCGCAGCGCATAGGGGTCTTTCGACCCCGTGGGTTTCTCGTCAAATGCCCAGAATCCGGCCAATGTATCCAGTTTGTCAGCCAGCGCCACCGCAACCGAAACCGGCTCGGTCGGCACAGAATCCTTCTCGCCCTTCGGACTCCAGTGATCGCGCGCCGCATCGGCCACAGTCGGCGACTTTCCGGCCTCCAAGGCATAATAACGCCCCATCACCCCCTGCAACTCGGGAAACTCACCCACCATCGCGGACCGCAGGTCCAGCTTGGCGATGCGCGCCGCTTCCTCCGCTTGATCCGCATCCGCCCCTACCAGCGGCGCAATCTCCCGCGCCAGCGCCGCGATCCGCGCCACGCGATCCGCCTGCGAACCCAGCTTGCTCTGGAAGGTCACCGACCGAAGCCCCTCCTCCCAGTTCTTCATCCCGGCTCTGGCCTCGCGCAGGTCCAGATCCCAGAAAAACGCCGCATCCGACAGTCGCGCCGCCAGCACCCGCTGGTTGCCGGCCAGGATCGCCGCCCCCCCATCCGCGGCCTCGATATTCGCCACGGTCACGAAACCCTCGATCCGCCCGGTCTTCGGATTGCGGGCCGACAGGAATTTCTGATGCTCGCGCATCGAGGTCTGCAACACCTCCGGCGGCAGCGTCAGGAACCGGTCCTCGATCACCCCCATCAGCGGCACCGGCCATTCCACCAGCCCGGCCAGTTCCGCCATCAGCCCGTCATCCGGCACGATCTCCAGCCCGCGGGCAAAGGCCAGCTGCTCGGCCTGATGGCGGATCACCGCCTCGCGCGCGGCGGGGTCGAGGATCACATGCGCACGCTTCAGCCGCGCCACGTAATCTTCGAACCCGGAAACCGGAAACGCCCCCGGCGCCATGAAGCGGTGCCCGCGCGTCACGTCGCCGGCGCGGATGCCGTCGATCTCGAAGGGCACCACGCGGGCGCCATGCTCGTCGCTCAGCAGGCAGATGATCGAATGCAGCGGCCGCACCCAGCGCAGCGACCCCGACCCCCAGCGCATCGACTTGGGCCAGGGAAAGTTGCGGATCACCCGCTCCAGCGCCTCGGCGATGATCGCCTCGGCCGGGCGGCCGGGGCGCTCGATCACCGCGAACCAGACCTGCCCCTTCTTGTCGTCACGCGCCTCCAGCTGCTCGCGCGAAAGCCCCGTCGAGCGCAGGAACCCCTCCAGCGCCGCCTCCGGCGCATCGACGCGCGGCCCCTTGCGCTCTTCGCGCAGAGCGGCCGAGGCCGCGGTCAGCCCGGTCAGCGCCAGCGCCAACCGGCGCGGGGTCGAGAAGGCCCCGGCCTCGGCATAGGTCAGCCCGGCCTCGACCAGCGCATCGGTCATCAACCGCTTGAAGTCGCCCGCCGCCCTGGCCTGCATGCGCGCGGGGATTTCCTCGGAAAACAGCTCGATCAGCAGGTCCGGCATCAGTCCATCACTCCGCGGTCAGGGATCTTTTGGTTGTATTGGTGCCACGCAAAGGCGCGGCCGTCGGGATAGATCGCCACCACCCGGTCCACGTCCGGGCGAATGTCACTGGCCGACAGATAGGCCGTGGCCGCCCCGGAGGCGAGATCGGCGGTCAGCTGCCCGGCATCGAAACAATCGAACCAGCCCGGCCCGATCAGCGGCGTCGGGTCGGGATAGGGCATGGCCTCGTCCTCCGCCGGCGGCTCGGTGACGAAACAGGCGCGATAGCGGATCGGCGAGGAGCTGGCGTCGATGCCCTCGAAGTCGTGCACCGCCAGCGGCCGCGCGCTGCCATCGGCGCGGGCGACGATCGTCAGCGAGGCGCGCTCGGACGCTGGGTCGATCGGCGCATAGAAGCCGTATTCCTGCATGTACCAGATGCCGCCGCCGACCAGTGCCGCCGACCCGACCAGCGCCACCACCAGCCATTGCCCCGCCCGCATGTCCCGTCCCCCGAATCTTAGGCCGCGCCCGCGGCATCCGTGGTCAGGAACAGGTCCGCGCAGCCCTTGGCCAGCGCCCGCACCCGGCCGATATAGGCCTGCCGCTCGGTGACCGAGATCACGCCGCGCGCATCCAGCAGGTTGAACAGATGGCTGGCCTTGATGCACTGGTCATAGGCCGGATGCGCCATCGGGATGCGGCGGCCGGCGCCATCCTCCTCGGCGGCTTCCAGAATGCGGGCGCATTCGGCCTCGGCATCCTTGAAATGCTGGAACAGCATGTCGGTATCGGCCTGGTCGAAATTCCAGCGCGAATATTCGCGTTCGGTCTGGCGGAACACGTCGCCATAGGTCAGCGGGATCGGGCTGTCGGGGTCGTTGAAGGGCATGTCCATGACATGCTCGACGCCCAGCACATACATGGCCAGCCGCTCCAGCCCATAGGTCAGCTCGCCCGAGACCGGGTGGCAGTCATGGCCGCCGACCTGCTGGAAATAGGTGAACTGGCTGACCTCCATACCGTCGCACCAGACCTCCCAGCCCAGACCCCAGGCGCCCAGCGTCGGGCTTTCCCAGTCGTCCTCGACGAAGCGCACGTCATGCAGGCGCGGGTCCAGCCCGATCACCGACAGGCTGCCCAGATACAGGTCCTGAATGTCTGGCGGGCTGGGTTTCAGGATCACCTGATACTGATAGTAATGCTGCAGACGGTTGGGGTTCTCGCCATAGCGGCCATCGACCGGACGGCGCGAGGGCTGGACATAGGCCGCCGTCCACGGCTTGCGGCCGAGGCTGCGCAGGGTGGTCGCCGGGTGAAACGTGCCGGCGCCGACCTCCATGTCATAGGGTTGCAGGATGGCGCAGCCCTTGGCCGCCCAATAGGCTTGCAGGCGCAGGATCACGTCCTGGAAACAGCGCGGCCTGCCAGCGTCGGGCATGACGGAAGGGCTGGTCATCGGGCGATCCTTTCGCATAACTGGCCGGAAAGAGGAGTCCGGTCCGGGTTCTAGGCGCCGGGCGCGGCCCGGTCAACGGCCCCTGCAGGGGCGGCGGTGGCCGGAACGGTGCGAAAGCGGGTGGAAACCGCAAGAAGCAGGAAAGGTAAGGCATGCGGCGTCTGGGTTTGGCATTGCTGATGGCATCGACGGCGGGCGCGGGCGCAGCCTGGGCCGATGCGGCCTATATCCAACTGGAGGCCTGGCGCGAACCGGCCGAGGCCGCCGCCAAGGCGCAGGACTGGGCGGTGCGGTTTCCCGAGATCGTGACCTGGCAGGCCGGCAGCTGGATCGCCATCGGCCTCGGCCCGATCGAGGGCGACGCCCAGGCCCGCCTGACCGCGTTGAAGGCCGAACGCAGCATTCCCGGCGACGCCTATCTGGTGCAGCTGGACGACGAGACCGCCATCAGCCGCATAGTGGCCGGCGCGGCTTCGCCGGCAGCCGCCGGACCGGTTGCGGGCGACGCCGCAGATGCGGATGCGGACCCTGCGGAGGGCAATGACGCCCCGGCGCGTCTCGCGGAGCCGGCCGCGAACGATGCCACGGATGCGGCCCCCGCGGCGGAGGGCGAGGACGCACAGGGTGCGGAGCTGACGGCCAGCGATACCGCCGAGACAGAAACGGCCGCGGATGACGCGGCCACCGAAGCGGAGCAAGCCCCTGACGCAGATGAGGCCGCCGCAGAAGCCCAAATGACCGCGCCGGCGACAGACGCGGCCCCGGATGCGGACACCATCGCCGCCGAAGCCGCGGACCCCGCCCCCGCCCCGGAAACCTATATCCGCCTCGAAGCCTTCCCGTCGCGGGCCGAGGCCGAGGCGGCGCTGGCCCGCTGGCGCGAGGTGCTGCCCGGCGCCTCGCTCTGGCAGTTGCCGACCGGCTGGCACACCATCACCGTCGGCCCCCTCGATCCGGGGCAGGCGGGCGACTGGCTGGCGGCATGGACGGCCGCCGACGCCATTCCCGCCGATGCCTTCGCCGCCACCGACGATCAGCTCGGCACCCGTCTGGAGGGCGGTGCGCCGCTGGATCCCGACACCCTGCCGCCGGCGCCGCCAGTCATGCCGCCGATCGAGGTCGTGCAGGAGGCGCTGCACTGGGCCGGCCGCTACGAGGGCGAGATCGACGGCCGCCCCGGCCCGCAGACCAATGCCGCCATCACCGCCGAGATGCAGGCCCAGGGCATCGCCCCCGACGCCCGCAACGGCGCGGCGCTGGCCATGCAGGCGCTGCTGGCCCGCCGCGATGCCTGGCAGGGCGAGATGGGTCTGGCGCCGCTGACCGACGAACTCACCGGGCTGACGCTGACGGTGCCGCTGGACCGGCTGGAATTCCTGCGCGAGGATCGCGGGTTGTCCATCTACGGCCCCCGGGACGAATCCGGCGCCGCGCTGATCCTGTTCAACCAGCAGGGCGGCCGAGCCGAGATGGAGGATCTGGCCGGCCTGATCACCGCGCTGGGCTGGGTCGGCCACCCGGTGCGCGAGGTCACCGCCAGTCGCTTCACGCTGGACGGGCGCAACGACACCCATATCGGCCATGCCGAGGGCCGGCTGGTGGACGGCCATCTGCGCGGCTTCGTGCTGATCTGGCCGGCGGCGGATGCGGAGAATGCACCGCGGCTGGCGGCGGTGGCCTCGGAGACGCTGGAACTGGCACCGCTCGATGAATCGACCGACGAGGCCGAGGCCGAGGCCGGCGCAACGGACTGAGCCCGCGCCCGGCCCCGCCAACCGCGGCAGGAGAGAACCGGCCAGCGACCACGCAGGCCGGTCTGGCGACGGCCGTCCCCTATCGGTAAAGTCCGCCCCGTTGTCGCCGCGGCCTGATGCCGTCATGGCCCGCCACCCACCCGGCTCTGCCCTCGCAAGGAAGCATGACGTGACGGAAACGCCGAAACTCTATCTGCTCGGGGCCTCCTGCTCCGGTGTCTCGACGCTGGGCGCGCTGCTGTCGCGGCGGCTGAACCTGCCGCTGCTGGACGTGGACAGCTTCTACTGGATGCCGACCGATCCGCCCTTCACCACCAAGCGCCCGGCGGAGGAGCGCGTCCGGCTGATCCGGGACCGGCAGGCCGAGACCGCGGGATGGGTGCTTGCCGGCTCCCATACCGGCTGGGGCGATGCGCTGGTCCGGGATGTCGACCTCATCGTGTTCCTCTACACCCCGCCGGCGGTCCGCATGCAGCGCCTGGACCGGCGCGAGGTCCAAAGGCACGGCCCACGTGTCCTGCCCGGCGGCGACATGCACGAAGCGCATCTGGCCTTCCGGGACTGGGCCTCGCACTATGACGACCCGTGCTTTGCGGGGCGCAATCTGGCCCAGCACCAGCACTGGCTGGACACGCAATCCGCCCCGGTTCTCCGCCTCGACGGAACGCGGGCACCGGAGGAGCTGGCCCGCACCGTCCTGGCCCGCCTGGGCCGGGGCTGACGCGGCGCCGGCGCGCCTACCCCCGCCAGAACCGCGGCATCAGCAGCACGAAGACCGCGATCAGCTCCAGCCGGCCCAGATACATGCCCAGCATCATCAGCCATTTCGCCGCCACCGGCAGCCCGGTGACGGCGCCGGTGGCGCCGATCTCCGGGCCCCAGACCGGGCCGATATTGGCGATCGAGGTCCAGGCGGCGGTCAGCGCCGTCAGCGGATGCAGACCGGTCAGCGCCAGCGCCACGATCAGCACCCCGAAGCTGAGCATGAACATGGTGAAGAAACCCATCACCGAATCGACGACATCCCGGGTCAGCGCCCGCCCGGCCATCTGCGCCGAATAGACCCGGTGCGGCGAATGCATGCGTCGGATCTGCGCCCGTACCGCCTCGAACAGCACCTGATAGCGGAACACCTTGACCGAGCAGCCGGTCGAGCCGGTGCAGCCGCCGATCAGCCCGACCACGATCAGCACCGCAAAGGGCAGATGCCCCCAGGCCGTCACATCGGTCGAGGCAAAGCCGGTGCCGGAAAAGATCGACACGGTGTTGAACACCGTCTCGCGCAGCAGCTGCGGCAGGTCACCCTCGCCGCGATAGAAGATGCGATAGGCCAGGATCAGCCCGATGGCATAGAGGGTCCAGCGCAGATAGCCATGGATCTGCGGATCGCGCAGCAGCGGGCGCATCTCGCCCCGCACCGCCTGTGCCATGCGCACCACCGGGATCGTCGCCAAAAACATGAAGCCGGCGGCGGCATATTGCGCCGGGCCCAGATAGGGGCCGAAGCTGGCGTCATAGCCGGCATAGCCGCCGCTGGAGCAGGTCGCCAGCGCAAACAGCAGCGCATCGAAGGGCGCCAGGCCCAGCAGATTATAGACCATCATGCAGGCCAGGGTGAGGCCGACATAGATGCGGGTCATCTCGATGGCGATGTCGCCGGCGCGGGGCAGGTCCTTGCCGCCGGTATCGAAACCTTCCGAGCGGAAGAACTGCATGCCGCCCACCCGCATCGCCGGCAGGAAGGCCACGGCGACCACGACGATGCCGAGGCCGCCCATCCATTGCAGCATCGCCCGCCACAGGTTGACGCCGACCGGCAGGTCCTCCAGCCCCTCGATCACCGTGGTGCCGGTGGTGGTCACGCCCGACATCGCCTCGAACAGCGCGTCGGTCGGCCCCAGCCCCGGCTCGCCCAGGATGAAGGGCAGCGCGCCCAGCGCCGGCACCACCAGCCAGGCGCCGGCGGTCAGCAGGAAGCCCTGGCGGATGCTCATGGCGCGGTCGCCGTCGCCATGGGTGGCGATGGCGGTCAGCAGCCCCAGCAGCGCCACGGCAAAGCCCAGCACGGCAAAGACCTGCCAGTGCCGGTCGCCGCGCCACCAGTCGGCAAGGGCGGGCGCGGCCATCATCACGCCCAGCGCGATGACCAGCTTGCCGATCGTATTGGCCACCGGGCGCATCATCATGCGCCCTGCTTGCCGCGCGCCCCCTGCCCCGTCAAGCGGACCGAAACGGGCACGAAGGCGCCGCGGCGGCCACGAACCGGCGGAGGCCCGCCAGGGCCGCCGCCCGACGCGGGGACCCCCCGCCGGCATCCGAGGATGTCGCCCCCACAGTACGCCTCCGCATCGGCTGCTGACAGACTCATCCTCGCCACCGGACGCGAGGGTTCTTTCGTCCACCGGCAGGAGCGGGCCGCCGCCCAGCGGGCAATGCCCCCATCGCGCTCCGGGCAATCACTCCAAGGCCGCCACCGGCGCGGAAACTCCCAGCCCCGCCGGCGTCCGATGAGCGCCGCCCCCCAAGCGCACACCCACAGGCTGCTGACAGACCCAGCTCGCCACCGCCCGCGGAGGTGCTCTCGCTCCACCGACAGAGGCAAGCCGTCCCCAGAGGCCAACGCCTCCATCTCGGTCCGGGCAATCATCTCAAGGCTGTCCACCCGGCGCGGGGAGTCTCTGCTCCACCGGCACCAAGAAGCACTGCCCTCAAAGCGCGCCCCGCATCGGCTGGCCGACCGGCAAACGCCCGTCTTCCTCCTCACTACCGCCCGCGAGGGTTCTCGCGCTCCACCGGCGAGGGAGAGCCGCCGCCCAGCGGCTAGCCCATCGCATCCACGGCCCAACCGGGCACCTGCCCGCTCCCGCAGCAGATACGCCGCCCGGGGGCAGGCACTCCACCCCGGCATCGCTGCCACGCAAGAGAAATCGCCGCTCCATCACCATGCGAGAGCCGTCGGCCCGCCCGAGCCGCGAAGGACCCATGGCGGCGCCGGTCGAGGAAGCACCAATCCACCGCCCTGCCGCCGCCTGCGGGGCGTGGGCGGGCGCCGCTCCCTCCGCAACGCCGCGATTGCAACGGGGCACGGCGCAGGCTATCCCGGCGCCATCCCTGCCCCCAGCTACGAGGCCCTCCATGACCACCCCGCCCCTGCGCATCGGCATTGCCGGTCTCGGCACCGTCGGCACCGGGGTCGTGCGCATCCTCCAGACCCATCCCGAACTGATCGCCATCCGCGCCGGCCGCGCCATCACCATCAGCGCCGTCTCGGCCCGCGACCGGCACAAGAACCGCGATCTGGACATCTCGGCCTATGCCTGGGAGGACGATGCCCGCGCGCTCGCCGCCCGCGACGACGTGGATGTGGTGGTCGAGCTGATCGGCGGGCAGGAGGGCATCGCCCGCGACGCCATCCGCATCGCGCTGGCGCAGGGCAAGGACGTGGTGACGGCGAACAAGGCGCTGCTGGCCACGCAGGGCCAGGAACTGGCCGAGGCCGCCGAGGCCCAGGGCCGCGTCATCCGCTTCGAGGCCGCTGTCGCCGGCGGCATCCCGGTCATCAAGACCATGACCGAAAGCCTGGCCGGCAACGCCATCCGCCGCGTCATGGGGGTGATGAACGGCACCACCAACTATATCCTCACCCGCATGGAATCCGCCGGCCTGCCCTATGAGGCGGTGTTCGAGGAGGCCCGCAAGCTGGGCTATCTGGAGGCCGACCCGACGCTGGACGTGGGCGGCATCGATGCCGGGCACAAGCTGGCGATCCTCGCCGCCATTGCCTTCGGCACCCGCCCCGACTTCGCCGGGGTCGAGATCGAGGGCATCGAGCGGGTCAGCATCGACGACATCCGCCGCGCCGCCGACATGGGCTATCGCATCAAGCTGCTGGGTGTGGCGCAGATGACCGCGCGCGGGCTGGAACAGCGCATGTCCCCCTGCCTCGTGCCCGCCGACAGCCCCATCGGCCAGTTGCAGGGCGGCACCAACATGGTGGTGGTCGAGGGCGACGCCGTGGGCCAGATCGTGCTGCGCGGCGCCGGCGCCGGCGAGGGGCCGACGGCCTCGGCGGTGCTGTCCGACCTGGTCGAGATCGCGCGCGGCGTGCGCCTGCCGACCTTCGGACAGCCGGCCGGGACCCTCAGGCCGGCCCAGAACGCCCGCACCGCGGTGCCGGCGGCCTATTACCTGCGGCTGGAGCTGGCCGACAAGCCCGGCGCACTGGCCAAGGTGGCGACGGTGCTGGCGGATGCCGGCATCTCGGTGCATCGCATGCGCCAATACGACCATGGCAACGGCACCGCGCCGGTGCTGATCGTGACCCACAAGACCACCCCCGCCGCCATCGACCATGCCATCGAGGCCCTGCCCGCCACCGGCGTGGTCATGGCCGAGCCGGTCGAGCTGCGCATCGAGGAGGTCTGACGGCCGGCCCCGCCCGCCGCACAACCGCAAGGGCTGCCGGCCCCGGCACGCCCTTGATGAGAAGGACGCCGAAACCCGATGAACATCCTGTCCGAATTCGATGCCGGGGCGCTGGCCGCGGCCCGGAAGAACGTCCCCGACACCCTGCTGCTGGAGCCCGAGCCGACGCCCTGGCCGGCGCTGGACGGGGTCGTGGGCGTGTTCTTCACCTCGCGCACCGGCAGCACGGCGCTGATGCGCATCGCCGAAAGCAATTTCGAGCTGGGCCAGGTCGAGGAATCCCTCAATGCCGAGGACCTGCTGGTGCGCACCCGCAAGCGCGCCTTCGACACCCTCCAGCAGACGCTGAAATGGTATATCCGGCAGACCAGCGGCGCCGGCTGGTTCATGTTCAAGGCCGGCGTGCCGGGGCTGATGAACGCTGCCCGCATCGGTTTTCTGGAGGAATACGGCGCCATCATCCGGCCGGTCTTCCTGCTGCGCCGCGACATCCTTGGCCAGGCGCTGTCGCTGTTCGTCGCCCAGCACACCCGCCGCTTCCATTCGACCCAGGAGGCGCAGCGCGAGCTGACGGAGCAGGATTACGACCCGGCGGCGCTCGAAACCCTGATGACGATCATCCGCGGCGCCAACAGCCAGATCGCCCACCTGCTGCCATTCTTCGCCTTCCCGCCGCAGGTGTTGTTCTACGAGGAATTCTCCGGGGGCGACGAGGCGCGGGCCATCGACACCTTCGCCGCGGCCGGCCTTCCCCGGCGCGACGAGCCCCGCCTCAACCCGCGGCGGGTGGTGCACAAGATAACCCACCCCCTCACCGCACAGTTCCGCGAGCGCTTCATGGCCGGACTGTCGGAGCGCGGCGCGCAGCTGCTGGCCGACCATGACCGCTTCATCGCCGACTGGCAGGCGCGGCGCGACGCGGCCGGCCGAAGCTGAGCGGAACGGGACGGGAGCGGGCCGAGGCCGCGCGACCCCGGCCGGCGGCGCCAGGTGGCCGAAATCCCTGGCTCCCCGGCGATCAGCGATGCGGCACCGGCTATTGTGGCGGGTGGCCGAAGGCCAGCGCCAGCGCGGTCAGGATGAACCAGACCGCGCTGGAATAGAAAAAGCCGCGCTCGGCCAGGCCGAACCAGGCCTGCAGGGGCCGCCAGAAGCCGGTGACCGCCAGCATGGTCAGCATCGCCGCCACCACGATCGCCACCCAGTCCAGCAGCTTCAGCATCGGGCCGGAGACCAGCAGGCCCATCTTCGGCTCGCCCAGCAGCACGATCACTCCGGCGGCGGCAAAGCAGCCCATCGCGAAATAAAGGTGGATGAAACCCTCGCGCTGGCGGGCGCGGACCGGGTGATGGCCGGGCTCGACCCCGTGCGAATCGGTGGGAAACAGCAGCAGGCCGCCCAGCATCGCCGCCAGCACGCACAGCCCGGCCGGCACCGCCCAGCCCAGGCCGCCATGCAGCGCCGTCGCCAGCGCCTGGGACAGCACGCCGCCGATCATCAGCCCGCCATAGAGGTCGAAGCGGAACCGCCCCGGCCCCAGCGCATGGGCGCTGATCGTCTGCCACAGCATGTCGCGCCAGCGCAGCTGCAACTCCAGCGAGGCCAGCAACGCCGCCGAGGCCAGATAGAAGCCGCAGGCGATCAGGGCCACCGCCATCACCACGGCCCGCCCGCATGGCCGCGCCATCCGCCCCGTTCCGATCCCCTGCCCATATCCCTGCCTCTCAGCCCCCGCCTTCGCTTCGCCGGCGGGAGGCACCGACCTGCGCCGCCTTTCCCTCTCCGGCCTCGCCCACGGCCCACGCTCTTACCACGTCACTCCGTCCCGCCTTCCCCGCCACCGCGGGCCGGTCGCCACGCCCTCGTGGCTCCGCCTCCGTCATCCCGTGCGCCCCGGCGCTCGCGCGCCCTGCTTGCCGCGCCCGATGCGCGGCCCGCGCCTCTGCTCGCCCCGCCTCCGGGCGCCGGCACCGCCCTGCGCACCCCGTCCCGCGGCCGCCCTCCGCCATGCTTCCGCGCGGCGGGCGAGCGTCCCGCCCCATCCGACCCGACCATGGCTTCCGCCACAAGCCCGGCCGGGACGGATGCCGGATCCGCCCTGCCCTGCTCCTCCTTCGCTGCCGGCATGGGCCGCCGGTCCGCCAAGCTTGCTGACCGGACCGGCTTGGGTCAAGCTGCGGGGATGATCGCCGCCCTTGCCCTCGATTCCCTGTTCTCGCCGGTGGACATCTACTGCGAACGCCTCGGTCCCGGCTTCTGGGCCGAGCCGGTGAATGCCTGGACAAACCTGTCCTTCATCGCCGCCGCCATCTGGGGCGGCATGACCGCGCGCCGGAGAGGCGAGGACAGCCCGGCCGTCTGGCTGCTGGTCGGGATGGCGGTGCTGATCGGCATCGGCAGCTTCACCTTCCATACCGTCGCGCAGGTCTGGTCCAGCTTTGCCGACACCATCCCGATCTGGACCTTCGTGGCGCTGGCCTGCGGCATCGCCATGGTGCGAATCGGCGGCTTCCGCCCCGGCCGGGTGGCCGTGGGCGCGCTGGTGCTGGCGGCGGCCGTCGCCGTGCTGGTCGCCTCGCTGCCCGACCGGGCGCCACGCACAGCGCCGCCGGTGCTGAACGGCTCGCTGCAATATGCGCCGGCAGTGGTGGCGCTGGCGCTGTTCACGCTGGTCGGCTGGTGGCGCGGCTCGCCACTGACCGGCTGGATCGGGGCCGCGCTGGCGGTGTTCCTGGTCTCGCTGACCGCGCGCACGCTGGACCCGGCGGTCTGCGCGCGCTGGCCGCTGGGGCTGCACTGGATCTGGCACCTGATGAACGGCCTGCTGATCGGGCTGGTGCTGCAGATCGTGATTCGCGCCCGCGACGCCCGCCGCGCCTGACCTATCCGGCCACGGCGCCGAGGGCCGCGGCCCGCCGCGCCATCGCCGCGACATCCTTGCTCAGCGGCAGCGTACGGCCCAGATCGCCCAAGGCCACCCAGCGCGCATCGGCCGCATCATCGGCGGCCACCGGCTCGCCGCCCTGCCACGCACAGAGCACCGCCACCAGGACGAAATGCCGCCGCAACGCGCCGCCCTCGGGGCGGTCCCAGGCATCCACCGCGTCGAATACCCGCAAGGGCAAGGCAGTTACGCCGGTTTCCTCGAACAATTCCCGCGCGGCGGCATCCAGCAGCGCCTCGCCGAATTCGACCTTGCCGCCGGGAAAACCCCACAGCCCGGCATCCGGCGAATTGGCGCGCTGCACCAGCAGCACCTGCTCGCCGCGCAGCACCACCGCCAGCACGGCGACCACCGGGCGCGGCGATCCGGCCGCCTCCGCCACGGCCTACAGCATTCCCGGCAGCACCAGATCCGGCGGCCGGTGGCCGTCGGCGAAGGTCTTGATGTTGACGATCACCCGCTCACCCATCTCGGCGCGGCCCTCGACGGTGGCGGAACTCATATGCGGCAGCAGCACCACGTTGGGCAATTCGCGCAGGCGGGGGTTGATCTCGTGGCCATGCTCGAACACGTCCAGACCGGCCCCGGCGATCTCGCCGGCGCGCAGCATCCTCGTCAGCGCGTTCTCGTCGATCACCTCGCCGCGCGAGGTGTTGACCACGACCGCCGTCGGTTTCAGCAGCTTCAGCCGCCGTGCGTTCAGCAGGTGGAAGGTCGAGGGCGTGTGCGGCGCGTTCACCGACACAATGTCCATGCGCGCCAGCATCTGGTCGAGGCTTTCCCAATAGGTGGCCTGCAACTCGTCCTCGGCCTCGGGGCGCAGCCGGCGGCGGTTGTGGTAATGCACCTGCATGCCGAAGGCATTGGCCCGCCGCGCCACCGCCTGCCCGATCCGGCCCATGCCGAGGATGCCCAGCCGCCGCCCGGCCAGCCGCGCGCCCAGATGCGCGGTCGGCGCCCAGCCCTGCCAGCGGCCGGCCTGCATCTCGGCCAGCCCCTCGGGGATGCGGCGGGCGACGGCGAGGATCAGCGCCAGCGTCATGTCGGCGGTATCGTCGGTCACCACGCCGGGCGTGTTCGACACCAGGATGCCGCGCTGCCGGGCCGAGGTCACGTCGATATGGTCCACGCCCGAGCCGAAATTGGCGATCAGCTTCAGCCGCTCGCCGGCCTGGGCCAGCATGCTGGCGTCGATCTGGTCGGTGATGGTCGGCACCAGCACGTCGGCGCTGCGCATGGCGGCGATCAGCTGCTCGCGACTCAGCTTGCTATCCTCCTGGCGCAGGGTGGTGTCGAACAGCTCGCTCATCCGGGTCTCGACCACCTCCGGCAGCCGCCGGGTGACGAAGACCGACAGGCGGGCACGCTCGCCCGCGCGGCGGGGCGCGGCAGGGGCGGCGGAGATGGGGCTGGGCATCGCTTGACCTCTCGTGACTTTCCAATTCAGGGCCGGAATGGCAAACTGCCTGCGAACCGGGGCGCAGGCAAGACCCCGGCGGGCGGGGGCCACGGCCCGGGCCCGCAATTCGACCGGAACGATGAGGGGCAGTCTTTGATGACGGAAACGCGCGGCTTGTGGCGGTTGGCTTTGGCATTCGGGCTGGGCATGGCGGTCTTGGCGCCACCACCGGCCCCGGCGCAGGAGGCCCAAATGACCCGCGGCACCGAACCCGGCCGCGGTCCGGTCACCAACCTGCCGCTGCCCCGCTATGTCAGCCTGAAGGGCAGCGAGGGCAATGCCCGGCGCGGCCCCTCGCTGTCGCATCGCATCGACTGGGTGTTCAAGCAGTCCGGGATGCCGCTGCGGGTGGTGGCCGAATACGGCCACTGGCGCCGGGTCGAGGACCGCGACGGCGCCGGCGGCTGGGTCTATTACACGCTGCTCTCGGGGGTGCGCACGGTCGAGGTCGTCCAGGACATGGCGAACCTCTATACCAGGCCGGTGGATACCAGCGCCGTCGTGGCGCGGGCCGAGGCCGGGGCGGTACTGAAACTGGGGGATTGCGAGATCGACTGGTGCGCGGTCTCGGGCGGCGGTGCCAGCGGCTGGATGCCGAAGACCGCGCTTTGGGGCGTGGACGCCGACGAAACGCGCTGAGGCGTTCCGCCGGCGGGGGCGCGCGAGGGAGGACGCGCCTTTGGCTGGCCCGTGCCTACTTGTCGCAGCGCATCAGGTTCTGGTCGCCCGCGGCCGAAGCGCGCAACACGATGCCCTGCGCGGCCGGCGTCAGATAGGCGACCTGCTGGGTGACGGTGTTGCCGTCGGTGCGGGTCAGGTCCAGCTTCAGCGCCGAGCCGGAACGGCTGAGCTTGGCCAACTGATACTGGGCGCCGTTCATCACCAGGCCGTTGTCGGTGACGACGACGCGGCTGGGGCTGTTGGCATGGTTGCAGGCGATGGGATCGACATCATAGGCCCCGGCCAGCGCGGCGAGGTTGGTGCTGACCATGCGCGTCGGCTGGACGACGACGGTGGTGCCGTCGGCGCGGGTCGAGCCGGGGATGACCGTGGCCTGCGGCGTGGCCGAGGCACCGATGACGGTCTGCTCGCTCTGCACGCCGACTTCTTCGCAGCCGGCGAGGATGAGGGGGGCGGCACAGGCGGCCAGGATCAGGAAATGTTTCATGGGATCACTCGCTGATGACACTGGGGCTGGGCGCCCCGATAGCCGATCAATGCCTGGACCCCGCCTTTTGTTCCGCAATTCCCGCCGCATGCCGGCGCGGCCCGCAAATCTCGCAGCCGGGATCGGGCCGCAGGATCTGGCCGCGCAGACCGGCGGCGCATCCATCCCAGGCCAGCACCCGCCCCGCCGCAAGCGACGCGTCGACCGCGGCGGCAGCCGGCAGCCCGCGAAGCTGCGCGGCCATCAGTGCGCCCAGCAGCCCCGGCAGGCCCGGCGCGGCATCCGCCACCCCATCCTCGGGCGGGCCGGGGCGGAGGCAGGCCAGGCAAGGCGCGCCGGCGGCCGGATGCCAGAGGGCGACATGCACCTCGCCGCCGTCGAGCCAGCCATGCAGCAGCGGCACCCCGGCCGCCACGCAATCCCGGTTGAGCGCGGCGACATCGCCACCGGCGGCCAGCACCAGCGCGCAGCCGGCAACCGGGGGCGGCATGGCGGCGGGGATGATACGGCATGCGGGATGCAGGCTGGCGATGGCGGCGGCGACGGCCGCGGCGCCCTCGCCCGACAGCGTGATTCGCGCCGCCCCGGCCGCGGCCAGCGCCAGGCAGAGCGGCGCCGTCACCTCATGCGGTCCGCAGACCAGAACCGGGGGCGCAGCGCCCTCCTCCCCCGCCGCCGCTGACGCTGGGTCCGTATCGGCGCCGGCCTGCGCCACGGACGGAGCCGCGGGCTCGGACACCTCTGCCGCCTGCCCCGCCTGCGCCGCAGCCAGTTGCCCCCGCGCGGCCTCGGCGCGGGCCTGGGCACGGGCGGCCTCGATGCCGGCCTGAAGGGCGGCACCCTCGGCGCGGGCGGCTTCGGCCTCGGCACGCAGGCGCCCGACGCCGCTCAGCCGCCGCACCCGGCGAATCATCCAGACATAGAGCGCCACCAGCAGCCCCAGCCCGGTGGCGATCAGCATCACCCGCCAGTCCCAGCCCAGCAGGCGCAGCGACACCGCCCGCGGCAGCACCAGCGCCAGGGCAAGCGCCGCCAGCCAGGCCCCGGCCAGCAGCGCCCAGAGCCGGGCGCCGGCCAGGCCCATCAGCAACCCCACCGCCAGCACCGCCAGGAGGATCGCCACCAGAACCACCGGCCGGCCCCGTCAGCCGCGCCCGGTAGAGCCGAAGCCGCCGGTGCCGCGGCCGCTGTCATCCAGTTCGGCCACGGCGCGGAAGGCGGCGCGGCTGACCGGGGCAATGACCATCTGGGCGATGCGCTCGCCATGGGCCAGCGTCACCGGCTCCTGGCCCAGATTGACCAGCAGCACCTGGACATGGCCGCGATAATCGGCGTCCACCGTGCCCGGCGCGTTCAGCACCGTCACCCCATGGCGCAGGGCCAGGCCCGAGCGCGGCCGCACCTGCGCCTCGAAGCCCGGCGGCAGCGCCATGGCCAGGCCGGTGGGCAGCAGCGCGCGGGCGCCGGGCACCAACACCACCGCATCGCGGCCCGGCAGGTTCAGGCGGATGTCGGCGCCGGCCGCGTCCCCGGTGGCGAATTCCGGCAGCGCCACCGCCGGGTCGAAACCCTCCAGCCGCCGCATCCTCACCACCAGATCGTGCATCGCCGCCCCCTTTCGCCAAAGCAAAGGGCCGGCGCAGCGGCCGGCCCCGATCACCCGGATCGCCGCCGCCTCAGCGCGGCGCGATCATCATCACCATCTGCCGGCCTTCCAGCTTGGGCATCGATTCGATCTTGCCGATCTCCTCGACCTCGCTGCGGATGCGGTTCAGCAGCTCCAGCCCCAGCTCCTGGTGGGCCATCTCGCGGCCGCGGAAGCGCAGGGTCACCTTGACCTTGTCGCCATCCTCCAGAAAGCGCAGCACGTTGCGCATCTTGACGTCATAGTCGTGGGTGTCGGTCCCCGGACGGAACTTGACCTCCTTGACGTCGATGATCTTCTGTTTCTTGCGGGCCTCGGCCTCGCGTTTCTGCTGTTCGTACTTGAACTTGCCGAGGTCCATGATCTTGCAGACCGGCGGCACCGCATTGGGCGAGATCTCGACCAGGTCCAACCCGGCCTCCTCGGCCAGGGCAAGGCCGCGCGCCGGCGTCACGACGCCGATATTCTCGCCATCGGCACCGATCAGGCGGATTTCTGCGACGCGGATACGGTCATTGACGCGGGGGCCGGTGTCGCGGGTAGGCGGCGCGTTATGCGGGCGACGAGCTATGGTTCGATTCCTTATATGGCGTAGCAACCGCCGCGATAACTAGGGTTTGCCAGCGAAAAATTCAACTCGATTTGCAGGTCCCGCGCGGGTTTCTTCACGCGGCGGGCTGTGGCATAGCTGGGAACCGACCGGCTTTCCAAGCCCTGACCCGAGAGGCGGAGCAACATCCATGGCGCGTATCCTGGCAATCATCGTTCTCGTCCTGGCCGTGGCGGCCGGGGCCTGGTGGCTTCTGACCAAACCCGGCACGCTGACCCTGCCGCCGGAACCGCCCGCCGACAGCGCCCCGGCCGAGGCCGCGGCGGATGCCGCCGCCGATGCCGCGGCCACCGCCAACGACGCTGCCGCCGAGGCCAGCCAGGCCGCCGAGGCCAGCGGCACCGAAGCCGCCGACGAAGCCGCCGAGGCCGCCGGCGAGGCCGCGGATGCGGCGGGCGACGCCGCCGACCGCGCGGCCGATGCCGCCGCCAGCGGCGAGGCCGATGCCGCCGCCGAGGCCGCGCAGGAGGCCGCCGACGCCGCCCAGTCCGCCGCCGAGGCCACCAGCGAGGCGGCCGGGATCGACGCGGCGCTGACCGTCGAGGGCTTCGACCCCGAGCGCGTCACCGCGCTGATCGAGGCCAGCACGATGTCGGACGCGCAGAAGACCTCGCTGACGGCGCTGGTCGCGGCGGCCGCCACGGACGAGGCGCTGCGCGATTCGGTGCTGTCGCAGGTGCGGGCCGCGCTGCAATGATGCAGGCGGCGCGCCGGTCTCCGGCCTCCGCGCCCCTGCCCGCCCCCGGTGCCGCGCCGGCGCCGGGCTTTCCCGATCTGGCCGAATGGCTGGCCGACCGGCCCGGCCCGCTGGCCAAGGGGCCGCTGGCGATCCTGCTGTTCGAGGACGGGGTCGAGACCTTCTCGACCCTGCGCTATCACCTGATGGTGGGGTTCCGCCATATCCTGGCGCTGTCGCCGGAGCCGCTGGACCTGCCTGCCCTGGGCCTGAGCGCGGCCGAGCGGGCGCGCATCACCAACCTGCGCTACGACTGCCGCCGCAACAGCGCCCATGTCGAGGCGGTAAATGCGGTGATCGCGGCGGTGCCGGCCGGCACCTGGCTCTATTACGGCTTCAACGCGGAATATCTGTTCTATCCGTTCTCCGACCACCGCCGTGTCGGCGAATTGCTGGAATTCCACCAGCAGGAGCGCCGCGATGCCATGCTCACCTATGTCATCGACCTCTACGCCCCCGACCTGCGCCGGCACCCGGATGCCGTCAGCATCGAGGAGGCGATGTTCGACCGCAGCGGCTATTACGCGCTGGAACGCTGGACCCGCGACGGCCAGCGGCTGGAGCGGCAGCTGGATTTCCACGGCGGGCTGCGCTGGCGGTTCGAGGAATACCTGCCCGCCAACCGCCGCCGCGTGGACCGCATCGCGCTGTTCAGGGCCGCCAGGGGGCTGGAGGTGGCGGCCGATCACGTCTTCAACGTCCCGGAATACAACACCTATGCCTCGCCCTGGCATCACAACATGACCGCGGCGGTGATGTCCTTTCGCGTCGCCAAGGCGCTGATGCGCAATCCCGGCTCGCGCAATGCGGTGCGCGGCTTCACCTGGCGCAACTCGACCCGCTTCACGTGGCGAGCGCAGCAGCTGATGGATCTGGGCCTGATGGAACCGGGGCAATGGTTCTGACGCGGCCGCGGCCGGTCCCGGCCGCCGCGGCGGAGCGGCAAAATCGCCCGCGCGGTCAGGGGATTGCGCGCGGCAATGCACCGCAATGCGGGACGCGCCCTCGCATTTCTCTCCCCTTGCCCCATATGGTTTCGGGGTGCTAGACCCCATGAAACCTCAGCCGGCCCCGGTTGGGTAACACCGGCCCCGGCCACCGGGTTCCGGCCGGCCAAACTTGACGGGAGATAATGCGCCTGTGACCATGGACAAGACCAGCTTCGACCGCGACGACCTGCTTGCCTGCGCGCGCGGCGAGTTGTTCGGCCCCGGCAATGCGCAGCTTCCCGAGCCGCCGATGCTGATGATGGATCGCATCACCGAGATTTCCGGCGATGGCGGCCCCCATGGCAAGGGCCATGTGGTGGCCGAGTTCGACATCCATCCCGACCTGTGGTTCTTTGCCTGCCACTTTCCCGGCAACCCGATCATGCCGGGCTGCCTGGGCCTCGACGGGCTGTGGCAGCTGACCGGCTTCAACCTGGGCTGGCGCGGCTGGCAGGGGCGCGGCTATGCGCTGGGCGTGGGCGAGGTCAAGCTGACCGGCATGGTCCGCCCCGACCGCAAGCTGCTGCGCTATTTCGTCGATTTCACCAAGGCCGTGCAGACGCGACGGCTGACCATGGGCGTGGCCGACGGCCGCGTCGAGGCCGATGGCGAGGTGATCTATCAGGTCCGCGACATGAAGGTCGCCCTGTCGGCCAGCTGAAACCCATCCAGAGGGAGCCCCCCATGCGACGTGTCGTCATCACCGGGCTTGGTATCGTCTCGCCCATCGGCAACAATGCCGAGGAGGTCACCGAGAGCCTGCGCAACGGGCGCTCGGGCATCGTGTTCGCGCCGGACTATGCCGAGCACGGTTTCCGCAGCCAGGTCCACGGCAAGCCCCAGATCGTGCTGGAGGATCATATCGACAAGCGCAACCTGCGCTTCATGGGTCCGGGCGCGGCCTACAACTTCATCGCCATGGAACAGGCGATCAAGGACAGCGGGCTGGAGGAAAGCGACGTTTCCAACCCGCGCACCGGGCTGATCATGGGCTCGGGCGGACCGTCGACCTCGAACTTCTTCCAGGCCCACCAGATCGTCATCGAAAAGGGCAGCCCCAAGCGCATGGGCCCGTTCATGGTCACGCGCTGCATGTCCTCGACCAACTCGGCCTGCCTGGC
>JBEBVF010000042.1:0-23715 GCA_040392885.1 Paracoccus sp. (in: a-proteobacteria)
CCCTCGGGCAGCTTTTCGCGGATGGTCTGCTCGATCACCCGCGGCCCGGCAAAGCAGATCAGGGCATTGGGCTCGGCGATCTGCACGTCGCCCAGCATGGCATAGCTGGCGGTGACGCCGCCGGTGGTCGGATGGGTCAGCACCACGATATAGGGCAGCCGGGCTTCCTTCAGCATCTCGACGGCGACGGTCGAGCGCGGCATCTGCATCAGGCTGAGAATCCCCTCCTGCATGCGGGCGCCGCCGGCGGCGGAGAACAGGATCAGCGGCCGCTTCAGTTTTACCGCGCGCTCGGCCGCCGCCACGATGGCATTGCCGACATACATGCCCATGGAGCCGCCCATGAAGGTGAAATCCTGCGCCGCCGCCACGATGGGGGTGCGGCCGATCTCGCCCTCGGCGACCAGCATGGCCTCGCGCTCGCCGGTGGTCTTCTGCGCGGCCTTCATGCGGTCGGTGTATTTCTTCTGGTCGCGGAAGCCCAGCGGATCGGCGCTGGCCGGGGCCGGCACCGCGATCTCGGAAAACACGCCGCCGTCGAACAGCGACACGAAGCGCTGGCGCGGCGTGATCGGCATGTGATGGTCGCAGCTGGTGCAGACATAGAGGTTCTCGGCCAGCTCGCGGTGGAACAGCATGGTTCCGCATTCGGGGCACTTGGTCCACAGGTTCTCGGGCACCTCGCGGCGCGAAAACAGCGAGTTGATCCGCGGGCGGACATAGTTGGTGATCCAGTTCATGGGGGTCCCCCGTCTGCTTGCGGTCGGTCACGGCTTGCGCCGGAGATAGGGCCAAGCACCGGCGATTGCAATTGCGCCGCGCAGTTCATGGTGTAGGAAGGTTGCATGTCCTGGGGCACGGCGATCGGTATCCTGCATTACAGCATCGCGCTTGCGGTCGCGGTGCGGGTGATGCTGAAACCCGGCATGGCGGCCAGCGTGCGCCTGGCCTGGATCCTGGTGATCGAGCTGCTGCCGGTGGTCGGAATCCTCGCCTGGGTGCTGTTCGGCGAGGTGCGGATGCGCCGCGTCGACCGGCAACGTGCCGCCGATGTGCGGCAGGCAATCGCCGAGCGCTGGGTGCAGTCGCCCTATATCGTCACCGACCTGCCGGAGCCGGCCGGCGCCGTCATGGCCCAGGCCACCACCACCGGCGGGTTGCGCGCCGTGCGCGGCAACCGCCTGCGCCTGCTGCCCGAGGGCGACGAGGCCATGGAGGAGGTGGCCCGCGCCATCGACGCCGCCCGGCATTCGGTCGACGTGCTCTACTACATCTGGCTGGACGACGTGTCGGGGCGGCGCGTGGCCCGGGCCTGTGCCGATGCCGCCCGGCGCGGCGTCATGGTGCGGGTGATCGCCGATGCCATGGGCTCGCGCCGCTTCCTGCGCAGCCAGACCTGGGCCGAAATGCTGGCTGCCGGGGTCGAGGGCGTGCAGGCCTTCCCGCTGGGCAATCCCTTCGCGCGGGTGCTGACCAGCCGGCTCGACCTGCGCAACCACCGCAAGATCGTTGTGGTGGATGGCAAGCTGGGCTTTACCGGCAGTCGCAACTGCTCGGACATGGCCTTCTCGGCCAAGCCGAAATATGCGCCCTGGGTGGATGTGCTGATCGCGGTCGAAGGGCCGGCGGTGCGCCAGCTGGAGGTGGTGTTCGTCCAGGACTGGCTGACCGCCTCGATCCATCCGCTGTCGCATGAGGCGCTGACCTATGGCCGCGGCGCGCGCGGCGCCCGCCCGGTGCCCGCTGCCCTGCCGGAGATGCCGCTTCCGCAGCCGGCCGCGTCGATGGAGACGCCCTGGGGCCGCATCGACGCGCCCTCGCCGGACCTGCATGCCCGCGCCGAGACCATCGCCCCGCTGCTGCCGCCGATCGGCGCGGTCGAGGAGCCGGGCCAGATCGTGCAGGTGGTGCCCACCGGCCCGGATTTCCGCCCCGGCACCCTGTCGGACGTGCTGACCACGCTGATGCATGCCGCCCGCCAGCGGCTGACCATCACCACGCCCTATTACGTGCCCGACGAGGCCACCGATGCCGCCATCTGTGCCGCCGCCCGCCGCGGCGTCGAGGTGACGATGATCCTGCCCGCCCGCAACGATTCGCCGCTGGTGCAGGCGGTCAGCGAGGGGTTCTATGGCGGCCTGCTGCGTGCCGGGGTCCGCATCGCGCTGTTCCAGGGCGGGTTGTGCCATTCCAAGATCGTCAGCGTCGACGGCCATCTGGCGCTGGTGGGCACGGCCAATCTGGACCGGCGCAGCTTCGACCTGAACTACGAGGTCAGCCTGATGGTCGCCGACCGTGACTTCGTCACCGCGCTGGACGAGCGCCAGGCGGATTACCTGCGCCGCTCGCGCTGGCTGACGCTGGAAGAGGTGCGCGCCCGGCCGGCCCTGTGGCGGATGACAGGCAACCTCGCCTCGCTGGCGGCGCCGCTGCTCTAGGTGCGGGCCTGCGCGGGCCGGCGGGGCGTTCCGACACCTTGCCCCGCCCCCCTCGGCGCTCTATCAGAATCACCAGCCAAGGGGGTCGCCATGAAAAACACGCGCTTCGACAAGTCCAAGCTTCCCAGCCGTCACGTCACCGAAGGTCCGGCCCGTGCCGCGCATCGCAGCTATCTCTATGCGATGGGGCTGAGCGAGGACGAGATCCACCAGCCGCTGGTCGGCGTCGCCACCTGCTGGAACGAGGCCGCGCCCTGCAACATCGCGCTGGGCCGGCAGGCGCAGGCGGTGAAGATGGGCGTCAAGGCCAATGGCGGCACCCCGCGCGAATTCACCACCATCACCGTCACCGACGGCATCGCCATGGGGCATGAGGGCATGCGCTCGTCGCTGGCCTCGCGCGATGCCATTGCCGATACGGTGGAACTGACCATGCGCGGCCATTGCTACGACGCCATCGTCGGGCTGGCGGGCTGTGACAAGTCGCTGCCGGGCATGATGATGGCCATGGTGCGGCTGAACGTGCCCTCGGTGTTCATCTATGGCGGCTCGATCCTGCCGGGGAAATACAAGGGCCGCGACATCGTGGTCCAGGACCTGTTCGAGGCCGCCGGCCAGCATGCCGCCGGCAAGCTCTCGGATGCCGAGCTGGCGATCATGGAGCGCGTGGCCTGCCCCTCGGCCGGGGCCTGCGGCGGGCAGTATACCGCCAACACCATGGCCTGCGTGTCCGAGGCCATCGGTCTGGCGCTGCTGAACTCCTCCGGGGCGCCGGCGCCCTACGAATCCCGCGACCAGTATGGCGAGTTTTCGGGCAGCGCGGTGATGAACCTGCTGGAGCGCAATATCCGCGCCCGCGACATCGTGACCCGCAAGTCGCTGGAGAACGCTGCCCGCGTGGTGGCCTGCACCGGCGGCTCGACCAATGCCGGGCTGCACCTGCCGGCCATCGCCCATGAGGCCGGGATCGAGTTCGACCTGTTCGATGTCTGCGACATCTTCCGCGACACGCCCTATTTCGTGAACCTGCGCCCCGGCGGCGATTACGTCGCCAAGGACCTGTTCGAGGCCGGCGGTGTGCCGGTGGTGATGAAGGAGCTGGCCAAGGCCGGGCTGCTGCATCTGGACTGCATCACCGCCTCGGGCGAGACGCTGGGCGAGGCGCTGGAAAAGATCGACGGCGAGGCCGACGGCAAGGTCATCCACCCGGTCGAGACCCCGATCACCAGGACCGGCGGCGTCGTCGGCCTGAAGGGCAACCTCGCCCCCGACGGGGCCATCGTGAAGGTCGCCGGCATGTCCGAGGCCGATCAGGTCTTCACCGGCCCGGCGCTGGTCTTCGAATGCGAGGAGGATGCCTTCGAGGCGGTGCAGAACCGCACCTATCAGGAAGGCTGCGTCTTCGTGATCCGCAACGAGGGGCCGGCCGGCGGTCCCGGCATGCGCGAGATGCTGGCCACCACCGCCGCGCTGTCCGGTCAGGGCATGGGCAAGAAGGTGGCGCTGATCACCGATGGCCGCTTCTCGGGCGCCACCCGCGGCTTCTGCGTCGGCCATGTCGGGCCGGAGGCGGCGCATGGCGGGCCGATCGCCCTGGTGCGGAATGGCGACATGATCACCATCGACGCCATCAAGGGCAGCATCGACGTGGCGCTGAGCGACGAGGAACTGGCCGCCCGCCACGCCGAATGGAAGGGCATGCGCCCGACCAACTATGCCTCCGGCGCATTGTGGAAATATGCCCAGCTGGTCGGCAAGGCGCGCTATGGTGCGGTGACGCATCCGGGCGCGGAAAAGGAAACCCATGTCTACATGGATCTCTGAGGGGACGTGGCGGGTCGGCTGACCAGCCTGCTCGGCGGGTGGCGTCACCACCCGCCGCTGCGCCGCCGCTGGACCGAGCTGGCGGCGGGCGCCGCCGGCATGGCCCCGGCCGAACGCCGGGCGCTGGCCGAGGAGGCCCGGCGTCTGCGCGGCGATCTCGACCTGTTCCTGATGGCGGCGCGCCGGTCCGTGGGCGACCCGCCGCTGCCGCTGCCGCCGGGCACCGACTGGTCCTGGCGGCCGCTGCCCTTCTGCGCATCGCTGCCCGGCCGGGGGCTGGCCGCGCCCGCCGCCGGTGCCGGGCTGGGGCCGGGCATCTCGGTCTGGCACGACCTGCCGGGGGCGCCGCTGGTGGTCGCGCAGCATCCCGGCCCGCAAGGCGACGACCTGCCGGCCTTTTCCCTGCATCTGGAGAGTTTCGCGCTGGCGGGGCAGGGCTATGCTGCGCTCAGCTTTGCGCTGCCGCAGGAGGCGCTGGCCGGGCTGGATACCAGCTTCATCCTGCAGGTGGCGACGGTGAGCGCGGTCGAGGCGCCCGCCACCACCTATCTGCGCCTGAATGTCGAGCATGGCCCGGATACCGAGCGCGTGCTGCGCGACCTCGGCTCGGCCGCGCCGGGCGAGGCCATGCGGGCCGAGACCGGGTTCGATCTCGGCTTCGTGCCGATGAATCCGCGGCGGCTGGCCAAGATCTGGCTGGATGTGATCGTGGAAAAGCCCGGCGCCAATGCGCTGCGGCTGCATGATCTGGTGATCTCGCGCCATCGCCGCGCGGATGTGTGAGGATGTGATGGCCGAACCCGCCCCCGCCCTGCGTTTCGAGGATCACGGCCTGCGCGCCGGCATCTGGCATGGCCGGCTGACCGGGGGCGTCGCGCCGGCACGGCTGCTGCTGATGCTGGACGGGCGGCTGCTGACCGAGGCGGCGCCGGTGGCCGAGGAATCCGGGGGCGGCTGGCGGGTGGCGATGCCGGTCCCGGCCGAGGCGCTGGGCGAGGGGCTGCGGGTGCTGGTGCTGCTGGCCGATGCCGGCCCGGCCGGCGCTGCGCCGGGCGCCGAGGCGCAGCGGCTGGCGGCGCTGACCCTCAGCGCCGGGGCGCCGCTGGACGGCGACATGGCGGCCGAGATCGCCGCGCTGCGCGCCGAACTGGAGCTGTTGAAGCAGGTGGTGCGGCGGCTGGCCGGCCGCGGACGCCGCCGCCCGGCCTTTCCCATTCCGATTCTCGATGCCGCAGGCCGCGCTTATGTGGTCAGGAGCTCGGCCAGCACGCCGGGCAGCGCCTCGGGCAGGTCCTCGGCGATGAGGCCGGGGCCGAAGCGCCGCGCCGCCGCCGCGTGCAGCCAGGTGGCGGCCTCGGCCGCCGGCATCGGCGCAAGGCCCCGCGCCATCAGCCCGGCGATCATCCCGGTCAGCACGTCGCCGGCGCCGGCGGTGGCCAGCCAGGGCGCCGCCCAGCCATAGGCGGCGACATGCACCGAGGCCTGCCCGTCCGGCGCCGCGATCACCGTCGCCGGACCTTTCAGCAGCAGCGTGCAGCCGGCGCGGGCGGCGGCCTCGCGCGCGATCTCGACGCGGTTGGCGGCCGGGTCGGCCAGCCGGGCGGCGAGGGCCGGAAACAGCCGCGCGAACTCGCCCTCATGCGGGGTCAGGATGGCGGCGGGGTGCAGCAGGGCCAGCAGCGCGGCGGGGTCGCCGGCAAAGCCGCTGATCGCATCGGCATCCAGCACCGCCGCGCGCCCGGTCGCCAACACCGCCGGCACCAGGTCGCGGGCGCGCTGATGGCCGAGGCCGGGGCCAAGGGCGACGGCATTCAGCCGCCGGTCGCCCAGCAGCACCGCCAGCGCCGCCGCATCCGCCACCGGCGCCAGCATCACCGCATCCAGCCGCGCGGCGTTTTCCGGGATCGCTTCGGGCGGCGGCGCCAGCGTCACCAGCCCGGCGCCGATGCGCAGCGCCGCCCGCGCCGCCAGCCGCGCCGCGCCGCCATGGCCCGGCCCGCCGCCCAGGACCAGCGCGTGGCCATGGCTGTATTTGTGGCCCATGCGCTTTGCCAGCGGGCCGGCCCCGGGCGGGGCGACCAGCCGCGCCGCACCCTCCGCAGGGCCGGTGAGGCCGATATCGGCCACCACCAGCCGCCCGCACAGCGCCGGCCCCTCGCCCAGCACATGCCCCAGCTTGGGCGCGTGGAAGGTCACGGTCAGGTCGGCGCGCAGCGCGCCCTCGCCCAGCGCCGCGCCCGAATCGGCATGCAGCCCGGAGGGGATGTCCACCGCCACCCGGCGCAGCGGCTGCGCCTCCAGCCGGGCGGAAAGCGCGGCGATGCCGTCGATGCCGCGGCCGAGCCCCGTGCCGAACAGCGCATCCACCACCAGCATCTCCGGCGCCAGCGCCGCCGCCAGGGCCGGATCGTCGAGGCCGTCGAGGCGGTGGACGGGGGCGGTCGCGGCCCAGAGGCGCAGATTGGTGGCGGCATCCGGCGGCAGCCGGGCCGGGTCGCCCAGCAGGAACAGCGCCACCGCCCAGCCTCGCGCCGCCAGCAGCCCGGCGTTGACGAAGCCGTCGCCGCCATTGTTGCCCGGCCCGGCCAGCACCAGCGCCTGGCCCGGCTCCGGCCAGTGTCGCGCCACGGCCGCCACCACGCCGGCGCCGGCCGCCTCCATCAGCGCCGCGCCGGTGGTGGCGCCGGCGGCGATGGCGGCCGATTCCACCGCCCGCATCTGCGCCGCCGACAGGATTTCGCCGGGTGTCTCTCTGCTGACTGCCCAATTTTCAGGCAACTCTGCCCAGAATTGCATCAATTCCCCCTTTTCCGGCCCGTGGCGCCACCCGGCCGCCCGGCCGCCTGTTTACGCCCGCACCCGCCTCCGGCAAGGTCGGGCCAGGCCGCAACCAAGCCGCACCGGAGGGCATGACGCGATGAAGAAGATCGAGGCGATCATCAAGCCGTTCAAGCTGGACGACGTCAAGGAGGCCCTCCAGGAGGTCGGCATCCAGGGCATGAGCGTGATCGAGATCAAGGGCTTCGGCCGCCAGAAGGGCCATGCCGAACTGTATCGCGGCGCCGAATATGTCGTCGATTTCCTGCCCAAGGTGAAGATCGAGGTCGTGCTGCCCGACGATCTTGTGGAGGCCGCCATCGAGGCCATCGTCTCGGCCGCCCGCACCGAAAAGATCGGCGACGGCAAAATCTTCGTCACCCCGGTCGAGCAGGCGGTGCGCATCCGCACCGGCGAGACCGGCGACGACGCCCTCTGACCGCCCCCCCATCCTTCCAGCCGCTCCCCTCATTTCAGGAAAGACAGCATGACCGTCCAGGACGTTCTGAACCGCATCAAGGAGGAAGACATCGCCTATGTCGATGTCCGCTTTACCGATCCGCGCGGCAAGCTCCAGCATGTGACGCTGGATGCCGAGCTGGTGGACGACGATTTCTTCGAGGAGGGCTTCATGTTCGACGGCTCCTCCATCGCCGGATGGAAGTCGATCGACCAGTCCGACATGAAGCTGATGCCGGACGCCTCCAGCACCTATCTGGATCCGTTCTATGCGGAACGGACGCTGTGCATCCATTGCGACGTGGCCGAGCCCGATACCGGCGAGCCCTATAGCCGCGACCCGCGCGGCACCGCCCGCAAGGCCGAGGCCTGGTTGAAATCCTCCGGCATCGGCGATGTGGCCTATTTCGGGCCGGAGGCCGAGTTCTTCCTGTTCGACGACGTGCGTTATGCGGTGACGCCGCACAAGGTCAGCTTCCAGCTGGACGCCCATGACGGCGCCTGGAACACCGACACCGAATACGAGACTGGCAACCAGGCGCATCGCGCCCCGCACAAGGGCGGCTATTTCCCGGTCAACCCGATCGACGCCGGCCAGGACATCCGCTCGGAGATGCTGACCACGCTCAAGCGCATGGGCATCAAGATCGACAAGCACCATCACGAGGTCGCCTCGGGCCAGCACGAGCTGGGCATGGTGTTCGGCAAGCTGGTCGAGCAGGCCGACAACATCCAGAAATACAAGTATGTCGTCCACAATGTCGCCGCCTCCTATGGCAAGACCGCGACCTTCATGCCCAAGCCGATGAAGGGTGACAGCGGCAGCGGCATGCATGTGAACATGTCGATCTGGAAGGATGGCCGCCCGGTCTTTGCCGGCGACAAATATGCCGACCTGTCGCAGGAGGCGCTGTGGTTCATCGGCGGCCTGCTCAAGCATGGCCGGGCGCTCAACGCCTTCACCAACCCGACGACGAACAGCTACAAGCGGCTAGTGCCGGGCTTCGAGGCGCCGGTGCTGCTGGCCTATTCGGCCCGCAACCGCTCGGGCTGCGTGCGCATTCCGTGGACCGAGAGCCCCAAGGCCAAGCGCGTCGAGGCCCGCTTTCCCGACCCGGCGGCCAACCCCTATCTGGCCTTCTCGGCGCTGCTGATGGCCGGCCTCGACGGTATCCAGAACCGTATCGACCCCGGCCCGGCCAGCGACAAGGACCTCTATGACCTGCCGCCGGAGGAAATGGCCGCCATCCCGACCCTGTGCGGCAGCCTGCGCCAGGCGCTGGAGGCGCTGGAGGGTGACATGGAGTTCCTGCTGAAGGGCGACGTGTTCACCCGCGACCAGATCGACAGCTACATGCGCCTGCGCTGGGAGGAGGTCCATGCCTTCGAACAGACCCCGCATCCGCTGGAATATGCGCTGTATTATTCGGTCTGACCGCAACCGCGCAGGATGAATGCCACGCCCGGCCCCCGCGACCGGGCGTGTTGCTTTTCCGTGGAGTGCGGCCTGGGCGAGACTTCTCGACCCGGCCGGGCGGCTTTCCGGCATGACGGCCCCGGCCCGAGGGTTTCTTGTGGGGGCACTGGCGGCGAGATCGTGGTTGTCTGAGACCAGGGCACGGCTTTGAGGAGTGCCACGCCCGATTCCCGTGACGGGCCTATTTCCTTTCCATGGATTGCGGCGAGGGTGGAGCGCCAGCCTCTCGTCCCGGCCGGGCGGTGTTCCCCCCGTGACGGCCCCGGCCGGTGGGTTCTTCGCGGCGGCGACTGGCGACGGGATCTCGGGTGCCCTCGATCGCCTCGGGAGTCAGACCGGGGCACGGCATTGACGGCGGCCCGTCGCTGCTGCTGGTGCGGCCCCTGAGGCGGTTCGAGAAGCCTTTCCGCAGCGAAATCTGCATCCCTCTGCGCTGCGTCCGGGCTGGCCGTCGCCACGGATTCCCGCCCATCCGCCTCGCCCGCCGCGAACTCCCGCACGGGGCGCGCAGCGGGGCAGGGCGGCGGCAATGGTCGGCCGCTTCCCGCGCCTTTCGGCGTGCCCGCGCAGACGTGAGGGGCGAGGGGGCGTCAAAACGCATGCGGCGGCTTGCACTTGCTGCGGCTCTCGTCCATCCGTCTGCAAACGGGGTCATTGCCGCCCCGCCATGATCCGCGCTCTAGCTGAGGGGTGGAAGCGACATGCTCGCGGTGCTGAGGACGACATGGCCCCTGCTGCTGGGCATCCTGCTGGTGATGATCGGCGCCGGCATGCAGGGCACGATCCTGGGCATCCGCGGCGCCATCGAGGGCATGACCACCCAGCAGTTGGCCATTGTCACCTCCTCCTATTTCGGCGGCTTCCTCGCCGGTTCGGCGCTGGCGCCGAAGATGTTGCAGCGCGTCGGCCATGTGCGGGTCTTCGCGGCGCTGGGCTCGCTGATCTCGGCGATCCTGGTCCTCTATGCGGCGATGCCGCACTGGATCGCCTGGACCCTGCTGCGCTTTGCCATCGGCTTCAGCTATTCCGGGGTCTACATCACCGCCGAAAGCTGGCTGAACGCCTCGGCCACCAACCAGACCCGCGGTCAGGCGCTGTCGGCCTATATGATGATGCAGATGCTGGGCATCATCCTGGCACAGCTGCTGATGAATGTGGGCGACCCTGCCGGCTGGATCCTGTTCGTGATCCCCTCGGTGCTGGTCTCGCTCTCGTTCACGCCGATCCTGCTCTCGACCGGGCCGACGCCGGCCTTCGCCACCCTCAAGCGGATGAAGGTGCGGCGGCTGTTCGAGATCTCGCCGCTGGGCTGTGTCGGCATCTTCCTGCTGGGCGGCGTGTTCTCGACGCTGTTCGGCATGGCCTCGGTCTGGGGCACCCAGCGCAGCCTGGATGTCGCCGACATCTCGGCCTTCATCGCCGCGATCTATATCGGCGGGCTGCTGGTCCAGTATCCGGTCGGCTGGCTGTCGGACATGCGCGACCGCCGGCAACTGGTGCTGATGCTGACCGCCGGCGGCTCGGTGGTGGTGGGCGTGGTGCTGATCGCGCAGCCGGGAAGCTGGGGGCTGATCATGGCCGCCGTGCTGGTCGGCGGCGTCGCCAACCCGGTCTACAGCCTGCTGCTGGCCCATACCAACGACTATCTGGACACGTCGGACATGGCCTCGGCCTCGGGGGGGCTGCTGTTTCTGAACGGTCTCGGCTCGATCTTCGGGCCGTTGGTCAGCGGCTGGCTGATGGAGGTCTGCGGCCCGGACGGCTACTGGATCTGGATCGGGCTGCTGCTGGCGGTGATGGCCGCCTATACCGGCTATCGCATGTCGCGCCGCGCGCCGGTGCGGCCGACCGGCTTTGCCGTGCTGTCGCCGGGCGCGACGCCGCTGGCCATCGAGGCCGTGCTGGGCGAGGCCCAGAGCAGCGATGCCGAGGGGGGCGAAGACCCCGCCGCCGCCGACACGCCGGCGCGCCCCGCGGATTGACGCCGGCGCCCGCGGCTGCGACCCTGCCCCGGCAATGGCCGACAGGAGGGTGCGATGGCTGCGGTGACGCCGAGTGAGATCAACGGCTTCTGGATCGACGAGACCGGGCCCGCCGGCTGGTTCGCGCGTTCGGATGCGCTGGACCAGACCATCCGCGACCGGTTCGGCGCCGCCTGGAAACAGGCGGGCGAGTTGACCGCGGCCTGGAAATCCACCCCCGAGGGCATGATGGCGGCGCTGATCCTGACCGACCAGTTTCCCCGCAACATGTTCCGCGACGACCCGCGCGCCTTTGCCACCGACGCGCTGGCGCGGGCGCTGGCCGACGAGGCGATCGGTCAGGGCTTTGACCTGCTGTTCCCCAATCCGCAGCGCAATTTCTTCTATCTGCCCTTCGAGCATTCCGAGGATCTGGCCGATCAGGACCGCGCCGTCGCCCTGATCGCCGAGCGCGGCACGCCCGAGCATCTGCGCCATGCCCGGCTGCATCGCGACACCATTGCCCGCTTCGGCCGCTTTCCCTGGCGCAATGCGGCGCTGAACCGCGAGCCCGGCGCCGAGGAGGCGGCGCTGATGGCGGCCGGCGGCTATGGGGCGCTGGTCAGCGGCAAGGTCTCGCTTGCCGAGGGTCGGACCTTGATCTAGCGTTGAGGAAAATTTCGGATCGGGGGACGACATGGCCGACAAGTTTGACATGGTGGTCATCGGCGCCGGGCCCGGTGGCTATGTCGCCGCCATCCGCGGCGCCCAGCTGGGCCTGAAGGTCGCCTGTATCGAGCGCGAGAATCTGGGCGGCATCTGCCTCAACTGGGGCTGCATCCCGACCAAGGCCCTGCTGCGCAGCGCCGAGGTGTTCCACCTGATGCACCGCGCCAAGGAATTCGGGCTGAAGGCGGGCGAGATCGGCTATGACCTCGATGCGGTGGTGAAACGCTCGCGCGGGGTGGCCAGGCAACTGGCCGGCGGCGTCGGCCACCTGCTGAAGAAGAACAAGGTCACGGTCATCATGGGCGAGGCGAGGCTGACCGCGCCCGGCAAGCTGGTGGTCAAGACCGACAAGGGCGAGCAGGCGGTCGAGGGCAAGGCCATCGTCATCGCCACCGGCGCGCGGGCGCGCGAATTGCCGGGGCTGGAGGCCGATGGCAAGCTGGTCTGGTCCTATCGTCACGCGCTGGTGCCGCCGCATATGCCCAAGAAGCTGCTGGTCATCGGCTCCGGCGCCATCGGCATCGAATTCGCCAGCTTCTTCAATACGCTGGGCGCCGATACCACCGTGGTCGAGGTCATGGACCGCGTGTTGCCGGTCGAGGACGAGGAAATCTCGGCGCTGGCCAAGAAGCAGTTCGAGAAGCAGGGGATGAAGATCCTGCAAGGCGCCTCGGTCAAGACGCTGGATCGCAAGGGCGCCACGGTCACCGCCCATATCGAATCCGGCGGCAAGACCCAGACGATGGATTTCGACACGGTGATTTCCGCCGTGGGCATCGTCGGCAATGTCGAGGGGCTGGGGCTGGAGGGCGTCGGCGTCAAGGTCGACCGTACCCATATCGTGACCGACGAGTTCTGCCGCACCGGGGTGCCGGGCCTCTATGCCATCGGCGACGTGGCGGGGGCGCCCTGGCTGGCGCACAAGGCCAGCCATGAGGGGGTGATGGTGGCGGAGCTGATCGCCGGCGGCCACCCGCATCCGATCAAGCCGAACTCGATCCCCGGCTGCACCTATTGCAATCCGCAGGTGGCCTCGGTGGGGCTGACCGAGGCCAAGGCCAAGGAAGCCGGCCATGAGGTCAGGGTCGGCCGCTTCCCCTTCATCGGCAATGGCAAGGCGATCGCGCTGGGCGAGCCGGAGGGGCTGGTCAAGACCGTGTTTGACGCCAAGACCGGCGAATTGCTGGGCGCGCACATGATCGGGGCCGAGGTCACCGAACTGATTCAGGGCTACGTGGTCGGCCGCACGCTGGAGACCACCGAGGCCGAGCTGATGGAGACGGTGTTCCCGCATCCGACGCTTTCGGAGATGATGCACGAATCCGTGCTGTCGGCCTATGGCCGCGCCATTCACTTCTGACCCGGCAGGGGCACCTCCGCAATCAGGTGGAAGCGCCCCTCTGCATCCTCGCCCATCAGCGCGACATGGCGGATGGTCAGCGGCGCGCCCAGGTCCGCGGGCAGCAGCGGTGCCAGCGCCCGCATGACCGGCGCGGGATCGGCCAGCGGCCCGGTCAGCGTCATGTGGAAACGGAAATCCGCGAAGATCCAGGGATAGCCCCAGCGGTCCAGCTGGGCGTGCTGACGCGGCGACAGGGTTTCCGGCCGGCGCCGGGCCCGCTCGGCCGTGGTCAGCGGGGCGCGGAAACCGTCGAGGCTGCGCACCAGTCCGGCGGCCAGCGCCGTCAGTTCCGGCACCGGCGCCGGCGGCATCAGCGCCAGAAAGCCATGCTCGGCCCGCAGCGCCAGCCCCTCGGGCAGCAGCACCGGCGCCAGCCGGGCGGCGTGGTCGTGCAGGGCGGCGGCGACCTCTGCCGGCATGCGGTCTGCGGCCAGCCGGAATGGCGCCTTCAGCGTGGCATGGAACCCGTAGCGATGCGGCGCGGCGGTCAGCGCCGCCAGGTCCAGCCCGCAATCGGGCCGTGCCACCGCCACCCCCGCCCGTGCATCCCAGCCCAGCCAGGTATTGCCGAAATCGGCCAGCGGCCCCGGCGGCGGCAGGTAATATATTGCAAGGCGTTGAAAAGCCATGGCGGCCCTTTCCTGGCATCGGGAGGCTGGATCGGCCCCGGATTTTTCCTTAGCAGATGGCGGATGGCGGCAAAACGCCCCCAGCTCGCATTGCTGCGGCAGCATGTCCCGGCGCGGCATTCGGGATTGTATAAAGGGCCGCCCTCGTTCTAATTTGCGCCAAAGGGAGGACAATCATGAATCAAACCAAATGGAAATCCACGCTTGGGGCTGCCGCGGTCCTGGGCGCGAGCCTGGCTTTTTCGGCGGGGGCGGTGCAGGCGCGCGACCTGACCGTGGTATCCTGGGGCGGCACCTTCCAGGACGCCCAGCGCGAGATCTTCTTCAAGCCCTATGCCGAGGAGACCGGCAAGCCGCTGCTGGATGAATCCTGGGATGGCGGCTACGGCGTGCTGCAGGCCAAGGTGAAGGCCGGCCAGCCGAACTGGGACGTGGTGCAGGTCGAATCCGAGGAACTGGCGCTGGGCTGCGCGGACGGCATCTATGAGAAGCTGGACTGGGAGCGGCTGGGCGGCATGGACAGCTATATCCCCGGCGGTGCCCATGAATGCGGCGCCGGCGACATCGTGTGGTCGGTGGCGATCGCTTATGACGGCAACCGCCTGACCGACAAGGTGCCGGAAAGCTGGGCCGATTTCTGGGACGTGGAGGCGATCCCCGGCAAGCGCGCGCTGCGCAAGGGCGCGAAATACGCGCTGGAGGCGGCGCTGATGGCCGATGGCGTGCCGATGGAGGAGGTCTATGACGTGCTCTCGACGCCGGAAGGCGTGGACCGCGCCTTCGCCAAGCTGGACGAGCTGCGCCCGAACCTGGTCTGGTGGGAGGCCGGCGCCCAGCCGCTGTCGATGCTCCAGACCGGCGACGTGGTCATGGCCAGCGTCTATAACGGCCGCATCACCGGCCTGAACCGCGCCGAGGGCACCAACCTGAAGGTGGTCTGGAACCAGAGCATGTATGCGGTCGACAGCTGGGTGATCCTGAAGGGCGCCGAGAACAAGGACGCCGCCATGGACTTCATCGTCTGGTATCAGCAGCCGGAACGGGCGGCGAAACTGCCGGAATATGTCGCCTACGGCATGCCGGTGAAGGCCGCGGCCGAACTGGTGGGCGAGGAATATGCCAAGGACCTGCCGACCTATGTCGACAACCTCGCGGTCTCGATCCCGCTGGACATCGACTATTGGGTGGACAACTCCGAGGAGCTGACCGAGCGCTTCAACGCCTGGGTCGCCCAGTAAGCCGACCGATGCCGGGCGGGGGCGCCTCCCGCCCGGCTTCCAGCCAGATCCCGCGGGCCGCGATGCGGTCGAAGCGGGGCGACGCCATTATGGGGGGCCCATGTCCGACGCATTCATCCGTTTCCAGAAGGTGACCAAGGATTACGGCGCGGTCCGCGTGGTCGAGGATCTCGACCTCGACATCGCCCGGGGCGAGTTCGTCAGCCTGCTCGGCCCCTCCGGCTCGGGCAAGACCACGCTGCTGATGATGCTGGCCGGGTTCGAATCGGTCACCGCGGGCGCGATCACGCTGGACGGAACCCGCATCAACGACCTGCCCTCCTACAAGCGCGACATGGGCGTGGTGTTCCAGAACTATGCGCTGTTCCCGCATATGAGCATCGCCAGGAACGTCGCCTTCCCGCTGGAGATGCGCGGCGTCGGCAAGGCCGAGATCGCCGAGCGGGTCAGGAAGGCGCTGGACATGGTGCAGCTGGGCCAGTTGATGGACCGGCTGCCGGCGCAGCTTTCCGGCGGCCAGCAGCAGCGGGTGGCCCTGGCCCGCGCGCTGGTGTTCGAGCCGCGGGTGGTGCTGATGGACGAGCCGCTGGGTGCGCTGGACAAGCAGCTGCGCGAGCAGATGCAGCTCGACATCCGCGAACTGCATCAGCGGCTGGGCCTGACCATCATCTTCGTCACCCATGACCAGCACGAGGCGTTGACCATGTCGGACCGGATCGCGGTGTTCAACCGCGGCCAGATCCAGCATTGCGCTAGCCCGCGCGAGGTCTACGACTTTCCCGCCAACCGCTTCGTGGCCGATTTCATCGGCGAGACCAACCTGCTGGCCGGCCGCGTCACCCGCATCGAGGGCGATGCGATGCGCCTGGCGCTGCCCGACGGCACCCAGTTGCAGGCGCGCGGCGTGCCTGGCCTGGCCGAGGGCGACGAGGCCCTGCTGTCCCTGCGCCCCGAGCGCATCACCCTGGCCCCCGAAGACAGTGCCGAACCCGGCCGCAACCTGCTGCGCGGCGAGATCGTCGATACCGTCTATCAGGGCGACCACCTGCGGGTGGAACTGGCCGGCCCGGCCGGCAAGCTGGTCGGGCGCATCGACCGCAAGGCGGCGGAATGGGCCAAGGGCGCCCGCGTCGCCGTGGGCTTCGGCGCCGAGGACGGCTGGGTGATCGCGCCATGAGCGCGCCGCGGAATGCCGCCTCGCCCCGGCTGCGCGCCGCGCTGCTGATCCTGCCGCTGCTGGTGTTTCTGGGCCTGTTCTTCCTGTGGCCGCTGGTCACGGTGATCTCGCAGGCGGTCTCGGACCCGGCGGTCTCGCAGGTGCTGCCGCGCACCGCCGATGCCATCGGCGACTGGGACGGCGAGGGCGTGCCCGGCGAGGACGTGCAGGCGGCGCTGCGCGCCGATATCGTCGCCAATACCGACGAGATGGCGATGGGCGACGTGACCCGGCGGCTGAACTCGTCGAAATCCGGCTATCGCTCGCTGATGCCCAAGACCGTGACCGCGGTGCGCGAGAATCCCGACATTCCGCTGGCCGAGGTGGACAGGCGCTGGGAAGACCCCGCCTTCTGGCAGGCGATCAAGGACAATGCCTCGCCCTATACCGACGCCTTCCTGCTGGCCACCGTGGACATGGAGCGCGACTCCTCCGGCGCGATCACGCATATGCCGCCGGACCGCTCGGCCAATGGCACCATCATCCTGCGGACGCTGTGGACCTCGGGGCTGGTGACCTTCTGGTGCCTGCTGATCGGGCTGCCCTATGCGATGGTGACCGCCTCGGTCGGCGGCTGGAAGCGCGGGCTGCTGCTGGCGGCGGTGCTGCTGCCGCTGTGGACCTCGCTGCTGGTGCGCACCGCGGCCTGGATGATCATCCTGCAGGAGAACGGCATCGTGAACCAGGCGCTGATGGGGCTGGGCCTCACCTCCAGCCCGATCACCATGATCTACAACCGCTTCGGCGTCGTGCTGGCGATGACGCATGTGCTGCTGCCCTTCATGGTGCTGCCGATCTATTCGGTGCTGCTGACCGTGCCGGGCAATCTGATGAACGCCGCCTCCTCGCTGGGTGCGCATCCGCTGCGGGCCTTCTGGCGGGTGCTGCTGCCGCTGAGCCTGCGCGGCATCGTCTCGGGCGCGCTGCTCGTGTTCATGTCGGCCATCGGCTACTATATCACGCCGGCGCTGGTCGGCGGGGCGGCGGACCAGATGATCGCCTCGGTGATCGCCTTCTATGCAACCGAATCCGCGAACTGGAGCATGGCGGCGGCGCTGGGCCTGGTGCTGCTGGCGATGACGCTGGTGCTCTATGCGGTCTATAACCGGCTGTCGCAGGACCCGGTGCAGGCGAGGTGAGGGAAGCGCGATGAAAACCGCCAAGGCCGTCTATGCCGCGCTGGTCGTGTTCTTCCTGGTGGCGCCGCTGCTGGTGATCCTGCCGCTGGCCTTCACCTCCTCGGCCTTCCTGACCTATCCGATGCCGGGCTGGTCGCTGCGCTGGTTCAAGGAGCTGTTCAGCAATGCCGTCTGGAGCCGGTCGATCGTCAACACCCTGATCATCGCCAGTTCGACCACGGTGCTGGCCACCGTGCTGGGCACGCTGGCCGCGCTCGGGCTGCGGGCGCGCGAACTGGGGCTGAAATCCCAGATCCGCACACTGTTCCTGCTGCCGATGGTGGTGCCGGCGGTGGTGCTGGGCGTTGGCATGCAGGCGCTGTTCGTGCAGCTGAGCTTCAACTCGACCTATATGTCGGTGATCGTGGCCCATACCGTGCTGGCGATGCCCTTCGTGGTGATCTCGGTCTCCGGCTCGCTGGCCGGGATCGACCGCCGGGTCGAGCGCGCGGCCGAGAGCCTGGGCGCCTCGCCGGTGCGGGTGTTCCGGCTGGTGACGCTGCCCCTGGCGCTGCCGGGGGTGCTGTCGGGGGCGGCGCTGGCCTTCGCCACCTCGCTGGACGAGGTGGTGCTGACGCTGTTTGTCGCCGGCCCGAACCAGCGCACGCTGGCGCGGCAGATGTTCTCGACCCTGCGCGAGAACATCAGCCCGGCCATCGCCTCGGCGGCCTTCATCATCATCGTCGGCACGGTGGTGATCGCGGCGGCGCTGATGCTGGCCCGGCGGGTGCGCGCCTGAGCGGCGCGCCCCTCACATCCCGCGCCGCAGCAGCAGCGCCAGCCCGATATTGACCACGCCCAGCACGGCCAGCACCGAAAGGGTGAAATCCACCCCGCCGGCCGAGAGCAGCAGCGCCCCCAGCGTCGGCGCCATCGCCTGCGCGATCTGGTTGGGGCGGGCGAGGCGGCCCATGATCGAGGCATAGCGGTCGGGCCCGAACCAGATCAGCGGCAGCGCGCCCTTGGCGATGGAGAAGATGCCGTTGCCGGCGCCATAGAGCACCATGGCGGCGCCGATCACCGCCCAGCCGCTGGCCAGCAGCAGCAGGCCCAGCGCCGCCAGCAGCACCGCCCCCACCAACGTCCACAGCGGATGATAGCGGCCGCCGGTCAGGATCTCGGCCAGCCGGGCGACGACCTGCGCCGGGCCGATCACCGCGCCCATGGTCACCGCCTCGGCCATGCTGAGGCCGCGGCCCTGCAGCAGCGTAACCAGATGCACGGCGATGATGGTAAAGCAGGTGCCGGCAATGGTGACGATGGCCAGCATGATCAGGAAGGCCCGCCGCTCGGCGCCGGTAAGGCGGACGGTCTCGGCCGGGGCGGCGGTGCGGGCGGGGCGGTGGCCATTGCCGGGAATGACGGTCAGCACCAGCGGCAGGCTGACGAACAGGTGGATGGCGGCATAGAAGACGCAGGTCCAGCGCCAGCCCACCGCCTCGTTCAGCGCCGCCGACAGCGGCCAGGCCAGGGTCGAGGCAAAGCCGCCCCACAGCGTCAGCGAGGTGATCGCCGCCCGCGCCTCGCGGCCATAGATGCCGCCCAGCGTGGCGAAGGAGGCGTCATAGAGGCCCATGCTCATGCCCAGGCCGATGACCATCCAGCCGGCGACGAAGACCGGCAGGTTGGGCGCCGCCGCCAGGATCAGCAGCCCCGCGGCCAGCGTCGGAAAGGCGGCGGTGAGGAAGGGCTTGCCGCCGAAGCGGCGGATGGCATCGCCGACGCTGGGCGCGGCCATGCCCGAGATGAACAGGCCCATCGACAGGCCGGCGACGATCCAGGCGATCGGCCAGCCGGTATCGCGGGCGATGGGTTCGCCGAGGACGGCCATCAGGTAATAGGTGCTGCCCCAGCCGAAGATCTGCACGACCCCGAGGGCGGACACGACCACCCCCCGCCGCACGACCGGCATTTCCCCGACCGCCATCCGCCCCGCCCAACCCATCGGGTGCCATGCACCCGATTGCCTCCATCCACCTCCCGGATAGCTTGCGCCATGGGGCCGCGCAAGCCAGCCCCGCTGCACGCATAGCTGCTATGTGCTGGCGGAGGTCGGGGGGCCTGCCATCGCCCGAAGGAGGGGCGTCCGAGGTCGGGCGCTATGGGCTGAGGGGGCCGAAAGCCCGTGTCCGGGTTGGGGGGCGGCGCGTCCGGTACGGAGGTTGCGTCAACATGGAAAAGCGTGCGGTGGCGGTTACTTTTGGCTCCGCCGCTCGGCGCTGCTGCGCCAGCCCATAACGCTGGGAGAAGGGAGACGTGCCGGCCGGTCGATCTGCCGCGGAGGGCCAGGGCCCGCCGGTTTTTCCGGAATGGCCCGGAGCCGGCACCCGGCGCGAGAGACCTGGAAGAGGTGCCTGCTTGTTCACGCTCCACGCCCGAAGAACCGGGACCGCCGCTGGCCGCTCAAAGGCGTCCGAAGCCGGGCAGGCGCCCGATCCCCGGTGCCGCGATCCCGCCCGGGGAGGCTCCATCGCCTCGGGGGCTATCGCACCAGATGGATGGCGCTGGGCGAGGGGGTCAGGAAGACGGTCTCGCCCTCCGCCAGCAACCCGGCCTCGGCGGGGTTGGCGACATCCACCAGCCAGTCGCCCAGCCCCTCCACCGCGACCAGATATTCCGCGAGATTGCCGAGGAACATCACCCGCCGGACGGTGCCGCGATAGGGGCCGGGGTCGCGGCCGAGCCGGATGGATTCGGGGCGCAGCACCGCCGTCGCCGCCTCGCCCGCGGCAAGGCCGCCGGTGTCGGGCAGCGCGGTGCGGATGCCGGCCATGTCGATGCTGTCGGGGCCGGTTACCGTCGCGGGCACGAAATTCGCCTTGCCGATGAAATCCGCCACGAAGCGCGAGGCCGGGCGGGCATAGATCTCATGCGGCGAGCCCATCTGCTCGACCACGCCGGCCTTCATCACCACGATCTGATCGGAAATGCTCATCGCCTCGACCTGATCATGGGTGACGTAGATGCTGGTGATGCCGATGCGCTGCTGCAAGTCGCGGATCTCGACCCGCATCTGCTCGCGCAGCTTGGCGTCGAGATTGGACAGCGGCTCGTCGAACAGCAGCACCCGCGGCTCCATGACGATGCAGCGCGCCAGCGCTACCCGCTGCTGCTGGCCCCCGGAAAGCTGGTTCGGGGCGCGTTTCGCGTAAGGCGCCAGCCCGGTCTGTTCCAGCACCCGGCCCACCCGCTCGCGGATCTCGGCCTCGGGCAGCTTGCGCAGGCGCAGGCCGAAGGCGACGTTCTCGGCCACGTCCAGATGCGGGAAGACCGCATAGCTCTGGAACACCATGGCGGTGTCGCGCTTGTTGGGTGCCACCTCGTTCATGCGCCGCTCGCCGAACAGGATGTCGCCGGATGACGGCTCCTCGAAGCCGGCGATCATGCGCAGCAGCGTGGTCTTGCCGCAGCCCGAGGGGCCGAGCAGCGTCACCAGCCTGCCGGCGCCGACCTCCAGCGTGACATCGTTGACCGCGGCGACCGAACGGCCATCCGGCCCGGCGAAAAGCTTGCTGAGGCCGCGGATGCGGATGCTGTCGGTCATTTGAACCTCACCATGGATGTGTGGCGGCTCCAGCGGGCCAGCAACAGGCTGATGCAGCCGATGGCGATCAGCACGATGACGATGACCACGACGCTGAACGCCGCCGCCACCCCCAGCCGGCCCGAGCCGACCTGGTTGAGGATCTGCACCGTCATCAGGTTCCAGTTCGCCGAGACCAGGAAGATCGCCGCCGAGATCGCGGTCATCGCCCGCACGAAGGCATAGACGAGGCCGGAAAAGAACGCCGGCGCAATCAGCGGCAGGGTGATCTTGCGGAAGGTGGTCAGGCTGGTGGCGCCGAGATTCTGCGCCGCCTCCTCGATGGCCGGGTCGATCTGGCGCAGCACGGCGATGCCCGACTGGATGCCCACCGGCATGTAGCGGAACACGAAGCACAGCACCAGGATCGCCAGCGTCCCGGTCAGCAGGAAGGGCGGGCTGTTGAAGGCCAGCACATAGCCGATGCCGACCACCGTGCCCGGCACCGCAAAGGAAAGGATCGAACCGAATTCCAGCGCGGTGCGGCCGGGAAAGCTGCGGCGCACCACCAGGAAGGCGATCAGCATCGCCATGATGCCGCTGACCGGCGTGGACAGCAGTGCCACCACCAGCGTGTCATAGACCGACTGGCGGCCCACGTTGAACACATAGATGAAATGGTCCAGCGTCGGCGCATAGTTGAAGCCCCAGACCTTGGTGAATGCCCCCAGCAGGATCACCGCATAGAAGGCCGCGACCAGCGCCGCGAACAGCACCAGCAGCCCGTAGAGTAGCCATTTCACCGGCGTGGCCACGATCTTGCTGGTCGAGGCGGAAGGCTTGCCGGTGACGGTGATGTATTGGCGTTTCGACAGGTAGTAACGCTGGATGGCGAAGGCGGTGATCGAGGGGATCAGCAGCACGATGGCCAGCATCGCCCCGCGCGGCAGGTTGAAGCTGCCGGTGATCTCCAGATAGGCCTGCGGGGCCAGCATCGGGAAGGAAGCCCCGGCCAGCACCAGCGGGTTGCCGAAATCGGCCATGGATTCGATGAACACGATCAGGAAGGCGCTGGCGATGCCCGGCAGCGACAGCGGCAGGCTGACCTTCCAGAAGGTCTGCCAGCGGCTGGCGCCGATGTTCAGTGCTGCGTCCTCCAGCACCGGGCTGAGCGAGGCCAGCACGCCCCGCAGCGACAGATAGGCGATGGGCGCGAAGGTGAAGACCTGCGACAGCACCACGCCGCGAAAGCCGTAGATCGAGAAATCCTGAAGGCCCAGAAGTTGTTTGGTGATCAGCCCGTTGAAGCCAAACAGGAACAGGATCGACACCGCCGAGACGAAGGGCGGCGAGACGATGGGCAGGATGGTGACGTAATGCAGCAGCGACCGGCCCGGTACGTCCAGCCGCGTCATCACGAAGGCCGCCAGATAGCCGATGGCGACGCTGATGATGCCGACCAGCGTCGCCACCCCGAGGCTGTTCATCAGCGCATTGCGATAGAGCCGGCGCTCGGCCAGTTGGGCATAGCCGTCCAGCGACCAGTGCCCGTCGACCTGGAAGCTGGCGAGGAACACCCGCACCAGCGGATAGACCACGAAGATGGCGATCGCGAGCGCGATCGCCGCCAGCACGGCCAGCAGGACCGGGTCCCTGGCGAGCTGCCTCAGCTCCTGTCCGGCCTTGCTTGCCAAGCGTGGCGCCCTATTGGCCCAGCACGTCGGCGGCCCAGCGATCCACCAGCCGCTGCTTGTTCTCGGCGGCGAAGGCCGGGTCCACCGGGGTCAGGGTGATCGCATCCAGCGAGGGTACGCCGGTGCCGGCGGTGACATCGTTGCGCACCGGCATGAAATAGGTCTTCTGCTCGCTCAGCGCCGTCTGGCCCTCGGCCGAGGTGATCCAGTCCACCAGCTTCTTGGCGTCATCGAGGTTCTGGGCGCCGTTCAGGATCGACATGGCGGCGACCTCGTAGCCGACGCCCTCGGAGGGGAACACCACCTGCACCGGATAGCCCTCGTCCGCGAGCTTGAGGAAGCCGGGGGTGAACTGGATGGCGATGGGCGATTCCCCGACGCCCAGCGCGCCCGAGGGTGCGGTGCCGCTTTGCGTATAGGTCTGGATATTGGGGTTCAGCGCCTTGAAATAGGCGAAGGCCTCGTCCTCGCCGCGCTGCTCGACCAAGGTCAGGATCATCGAATAGGCGGTGCCCGAGGATTGCGGCGACGGCATCTGGATCAGCCCCTTGTAGGCCGGGTCCAGCAGGTCCTCCCACGAGGCCGGGATCGGCGCGCCGCGGCTCTCCAGGATGTCGGTGCGCACGCCGACGGCGAGGGGGTTGGTATAGATCGCGTGCCAATAGCCCTCGGCATCGCGGAAATTCTCGGGCAGGGCGTCGGCTCCGGCGGCGACATAGGGCTGGGTCAGGTCGCGCTCATGGGCGAGGATGTGGTTCTCGCTGGGGGCGCCGAACCAGACATCGGCCTGCGGCCGGGCCTTTTCGGCCTCGATCCGCGACAGGGCAGGGCCGGAGGACAGGAACACCATCTGCACATCGACGCCGGTGGCGGCGCTGAAGGCATCCAGCAGCTTCTTGGCGTTTTCCTCGTCGACGCTGGAATAGACGGTCAGCGCCTGCGCGCTGCCCAGCGCCAGAACCGAGGCCACCGCGGCGGTGGACAGAAGGCGGAGCGGGAATTTCATGGGGTGTCCTCCCTGGGGCAGGGTCGATCGGCCTGCCGATGTTGTCCTGTGCCGGTCACCTTAGTGTCACGAATCGCGCAGGGTCAACCGGAGGGTGCCGGGCGCAGGCCGCTGGTCCGGCCGA
>JBEBVF010000043.1:0-23206 GCA_040392885.1 Paracoccus sp. (in: a-proteobacteria)
AGGACGGCGAGGGCACCCGCAAACCTTACGCGCCGCGGGACGGCGACGCGCCGCGCAAACCCCATGCGCCGCGTGATGACGAAGGGGACAGGAAGCCCTATGGCCGCCGCCCGGATGGCGACGGGCCGCGCAAGGCCCATGCCGCGCGGGACGGCGAAGGCGCCCGCAAGCCTTACGCGCCCCGCGACGGCGAGGGGGGCAAGAAACCCTATGGCCGCCGGGCGGAGGGTGATGCACCGCGCAAACCCTATCCGGCCCGCGATGGCGAGGGGGTTCGCAAGCCCTATGCGCCGCGCCCGGAGACCGATGGCGAGGCACCGCGCAAGCCGCGGCACAAGGCCGGCGCCCCGCGCGGCGAGGGCTTCGCGGCCCGGCCGCCGCGCGACGACAGCGCCCCGCGCAAGCCCTATGCCCCGCGGGGCGAGGGCGAGGGCTTCAAGCCCCGCGGTCCGCGCCGCGAGGGTGAGTCCGGCGGCAAGGGCTTTGCCCCCCGCACCCCGCGCGAAGGCGGTGAGGGCAAGCCCGGCGGCTTCAAGCCGCGCGGCGACGGCCAGGGCTTCAAGCCCCGGCGCGAGGGCGGCGAAGGCTTCAAGCCCCGTGGCGAGGGCAAGCCCGGCGGGTTCAAGCCCCGCGCCGGCGGCCCCGGCAAGCCCGGTGGCTTCAAGCCGCGCGGCGACCGGCCCTCGGGCGGCAGGCCCGGCCCGCGCAAAGGCCCCTCGCGGCAAGGCTGAGCCGACACCCCTAACCGAATCACGGCGGACCTCCAGCAGGCCCGCCGTTTTTGTTTGCGCGGATGCCGCATTCCCCAAACCCCCGCCATCGCAGCGGAATCCGTCACGGCGGACCGGGTTTATTCTGCATCGCGGCAATTGACGGCGCATGATTATGACGCTATCACCCCATTCGTCGTAATATTATTGCGAGGCGATTATGGCCACGAAAGACAAGCCCTGGCTGTTCCGCACCTATGCCGGCCATTCCACGGCGGAAAAGTCGAACGCCCTCTATCGCGGCAACCTCGCCAAGGGGCAGACCGGGCTGTCGGTCGCCTTCGACCTGCCCACCCAGACGGGCTATGACAGCGACCACGTGCTGGCGCGGGGCGAGGTCGGCAAGGTCGGCGTGCCGATCTGCCATCTGGGCGACATGCGGGCGCTGTTCGACCAGATCCCGCTGGAGCAGATGAACACCTCGATGACCATCAACGCCACGGCCCCCTGGCTGCTGGCGCTCTATATCGCCGTGGCCGAGGAGCAGGGGGCGGACGTTACCAAGCTGCAAGGTACGGTGCAGAACGACCTGATCAAGGAATACCTGTCGCGCGGGACCTATATCTGCCCGCCGAAGCCGTCCCTGCGCATGATCACCGACGTCGCCGCCTATACGCGCGAGCATCTGCCGAAATGGAACCCGATGAACGTGTGTTCCTATCATCTGCAGGAGGCCGGGGCGACGCCCGAGCAGGAACTGGCCTATGCGCTGGCCACCGCCATCGCGGTGCTGGACGACCTCAAGGGCAAGGTGCCGGAGGAAAGTTTCCCCGAAATGGTCGGGCGGATCAGTTTCTTCGTGAATGCCGGCATCCGCTTTGTGACCGAGATGTGCAAGATGCGCGCCTTCACCGAGCTGTGGGACGAGATCACCGGCGAGCGCTATGGCATCGAGGACGCGAAATACCGCCGCTTCCGCTATGGGGTGCAGGTCAACAGCCTCGGCCTGACCGAGCAGCAGCCGGAAAACAACGTCTATCGTATCCTGCTGGAAATGCTGGCGGTCACGCTGTCCAAGAACGCCCGCGCCCGCGCCGTGCAACTGCCGGCCTGGAACGAGGCGCTGGGGCTGCCGCGGCCCTGGGACCAGCAATGGTCGCTGCGCATGCAGCAGATCGTCGCCTATGAGACCGACCTGCTGGAGTTCGGCGACCTGTTCGACGGCAACCCGGCAGTGGCCGCCAAGGTCGAGGAGCTGAAGGCCGGCGCGCGGGCGGAACTGGCGACGCTGGACGGGATGGGCGGGGCGATCGCTGCCATCGACTACATGAAGGCGCGGCTGGTGGAATCGAACGCGGCGCGGCTGAACCGGGTCGAGGCCGGCGAGACCGTGGTCGTCGGCGTCAACCGCTGGCAGCAGGGCGAGGACTCGCCGCTGACCGCCGGTGATGGCGGCATCATGGTCGTGGACCCGGCGGTGGAGGCCGACCAGATCGCGCGGCTGGCTGCCTGGCGGCAGGGTCGCGACACGGCGGCGGTCGAGGCCGCCCTGGACGCGCTGCGCGAGGACGCGCGGGCCGGGCGCAACGTGATGCCGGCCTCGATCCGCGCCGCCCGCGCCGGGGCGACCACCGGCGAATGGGCAGGCGTCATGCGCGCCGTGCATGGCGAATATCGCGGCCCGACCGGGGTGTCGGCCAGCCCGTCGAACCAGACCGAGGGCCTGGAACCGATCCGCGAGGCCGTCGACGCGCTCAGCAGCCGCCTCGGCCGGCGGCTGAAGCTGCTGGTCGGCAAGCCGGGCCTCGACGGGCATTCCAACGGCGCCGAGCAGATCGCCGTGCGCGCCCGCGATTGCGGCATGGACATCACCTATGAGGGCATCCGCCTGACCCCCGAACAGATCGTCGCCCGCGCCATCGCCGACGACGCGCATGTGGTCGGGCTGTCGATCCTGTCGGGCAGCCATATCCCGCTGCTGGAGGAGGTGATGGAGCGCATGGCCGCCGCCGGCCTCGCGCATGTGCCGGTGCTGGTCGGCGGCATCATACCCGAGGAGGATGCCGAGCGGCTGCGCCGCATGGGCGTGGCGCGGGTCTATACGCCCAAGGATTTCGAGCTGAACCGGATCATGATGGACATCGTTGCCATCGCCGATCCGGGCGAGAAGGCGGCCTAGCCGGCCCGGAACCGGGCTAGGCCCCTGCCTCGGGCGCGGCCGCGCCCGGCGTCAGGATCAGCTGCATCATCACCAGCTCCAGCCAGCGGCCGGATTTCGTGCCCGCCTCGGGAAAGCGGCCGGCCACCGTGAAACCCAGGCTCTCGTGCAGCCGGATCGAGGCGGCGTTGCCGCCCTCGATCCCGGCGATCATCACATGCTTGCCGCAATCGCGCGCGCGCCCGATCAGCGCCGCCAGCAGCGCCCGCCCGAGGCCGCGTCCCCGCTGGTCGGCGCGGACATAGACGCTGTGCTCGACCGTCAGGCGATAGCCGTCGCCCGCCCGCCAGTCGCCGAAGGAGGCAAAGCCCAGCACCTCGCCGCCCTGCGCCGCCACCAGCACCGGATAGCCCGCCGCCTGCCGCGCCGCGGCCCAGGCGGCGCGGTCGGCCTCGTCCACCACCCCCTGCCGCCAGACCGCCAGCGTATGCAGCACCGCGTCGTTGAAGATGGCGGTGATCGGCCCGATGTCGCCGGCCGCCGCGTCGCGGATGTCCATGCCTGCCCCTCCGAATCCGGGCCCCATCCCTACGTCGCGCCGCCGGCGCCCGCAACGCCGCGCCTTCACATCACCCGCCAAGGCGGCTAAAGCCCCAGCAGATCCCGCCGCAAGACCGTTCAGGAGGCCCCGATGGCCACAGCCAGCGCCAATATCAACATCATGATCAAGGCCGCTCGCCAGGCGGGTCGCAGCCTGGTCAAGGATTTCCGCGAGGTCGAGAACCTCCAGGTCAGCGTCAAGGGCGCCGGCGATTTCGTCAGCCGCGCCGACCGCGAGGCCGAGCGCATCGTCAAGGAGGCGCTGCGCACCGCCCGCCCCACCTATGGCTGGCTGGGCGAGGAGACCGGGCAGGAGGATGGCGAGGACCCCACCCGGCGCTGGATCGTCGATCCGCTGGACGGCACCACCAACTTCCTGCACGGCCTGCCGCATTGGGCGGTGTCGATCGCGCTGGAGCACAAGGGCGAGATCGTCGCCGGGGTGATCTTCGACGCCGCCAAGGACGAGCTGTTCTGGGCCGAGAAGGGCGCCGGGGCGTGGATGAACGACTATCGCATCCGGGTTTCCGGCCGCAGCCGGCTGTCGGATGCGGTCTTCGCCACCGGCGTGCCCTTTGCCGGGCGCGGGCCGCTGCCGGCGACCCTGCAGGACCTGGCCCGGCTGATGCCGCGCTGCGCGGGGGTGCGCCGCTGGGGCGCGGCGGCGCTGGACATGGCCTATGTCGCCGCCGGCCGCTTCGACGGCTATTGGGAGCGCGGCATCCATGCCTGGGACATCGCCGCCGGCATCGTGCTGGTGCGCGAGGCCGGGGGCTTCGTGGCGCCGATCCGCGAGGCGCATGAGGGTCCGCTGGCCGATGCGCCGCATATCATCGCCGGCAATGCCGGCCTGTTCGAGACCTTCGCCGAGATCATCCGCCAGCGCGACTGAACCGGCGGGGCGCGCCCCCGCCTAGCGCCGGTGCCGCCGCACCAGCGGCACCCGCGAGGGGGCCAGCCGCGGCGGATGCGGCGGCCGGCCGTCGTTGCGCGCCCAGAAATCCCGGCCGCCGCGGCGCAGGAACAGCGGCAGGGTCAGCACCAGCCCGGCGGCGAAACCGCCGACATGCGCCCAATAGGCGGTGCCGGCATCGCCCTGCGCGACCAGCCCCATGCCCAGTTGCAGCACCACCCAGGCGATCAGCACCACCCAGGCCCGCACCCTGTAGCGGCGCAGGATCGGCCCCAGCACCGCGATCACGTCGACGCGGGCGCGGGGAAACAGCAGCAGATAGCCGCCCATCACCCCGGCGATGGCCCCGGAGGCGCCGATCATCGGCACCACCGAATGCGGCGTCGAGGCGACATGCGCGCCGGCGGCCAGCAGCCCGCAGGCGACATAGAAGACCAGAAAGGACAGCCGGCCCATCTGGTCCTCCAGATTGGGACCGAACACCCACAGGAACAGCAGGTTGCCGGCCAGGTGCAGCAGCCCGGCATGCACGAACATGTGGGTGACCAGCCCCGGGCCGGGCTGGCCCAGGCTGGCGGCCAGCGGATAGAGCGCCAGTTGCCGCATCAGAAAGGGGTCGGCCCAGGTCAGCAGGAAGACGGCCACATTCGCTGCCAGCAGCGCCCAGGTGACGATGGCGGCCCGCTCGGGCGGGTTGTGGTCGCGGATCGGGAACATGCGCCGAAGGTCAGTCGCGCCGCGCCTTGGGCACCGGCGGCGGCGCCATCACCTGCGACAGCGCCACAATGCCCTCGCCGCCGCGGGTCAGCACGATGCCGCCCTGCACGCCCGGCGCCACGCCGTCGATGCCGGCCAGCGCCGCGACCAGCGCCGCCTCCTGCTGGGCGGGGTTGCCCAGGCAGGCGCGCTCGGTGATCGACAGGTCGGTCACGGCGATATTGCGGCCGCGATGGCTCAGCCGGGCCTCGAACTGGTTGCAGGCGGTGGTGCCGACCAGGCGCCGGCGGCTCTCGCGGCGCAGCAGCATGCCGTTTTCCGAGGGCAGCGCGGTCCGGGCGATGGCGGTGACGCCCCAGGTGCTGCCCACCGGCATCAGCCGCGCCGGATCGCCGGCCGGCAGCACGGTGCGCAGCGCCTCCGGCATCGCCATGCAGCCCCCGAGCGCGACGATCATCAGCGCCGCGCCATGCCGTCGCAAGGAAATCCCGGCCATGATCCGCCCCCTTTTCGTCGCCCAGCGCGACCCGATCGGCGCAACTTGTCGCAGTGCGGCGCCGCTGGCAAGGCGGCAGGCCGCGGCGGCGCGGCCATACGGCACATGCAAGGCCGCCTTGCGACAATTTCGCTGGCATTTGCCTGGTTCGAAGGGCTATGTGGCGCGAGGCCCGGCCGGTGCCGGGGGAGTGTCAGGATGAGGGGATATTCGCCATGACCACCATGACCGACCGCCGCAATGCCGCCATCGCGCGCGGCGTGGGCATGCAGACGCAGATCTATGCCGAACGCGCCGAGAATTCCGAGATCTGGGACCGCGACGGCAAGCGCTGGATCGACTTTGCCGCCGGTATCGCCGTGGTCAATACCGGCCATCGCCATCCGAAGGTGGTCGAGGCGGTCAAGAAGCAGCTCGACAGCTTTACCCATACCTGCCACCAGGTCGTGCCCTACGAGAACTACGTCGCCCTGGGCGAGCGCCTGAACAACCTGGTGCCCGGCGATTTCGAGAAGAAGACCATCTTCGCCACCACCGGCGCCGAGGCGGTCGAGAACGCCGTCAAGATCGCCCGCTATTACACCGGCCGTTCGGGCATCGTCGCCTTCTCGGGCGCCTTCCACGGCCGCACCCTGCTGGGCATGACGCTGACCGGCAAGGTCCAGCCCTACAAGGCCGGCTTCGGCGCCATGGTCAACGACGTGTGGCACCTGCCCTTCCCGAACGAGCTGCACGGCGTGTCGCAGGACATGGCGCTGGCCGCGCTGAAGCAGCTGTTCCGCAGCGACATCGATCCCAAGCGCGTCGCCGCCGTCATCATCGAGCCCGTGCAGGGCGAGGGCGGCTTCTACGAGACGCCGGTGGCCTTCATGAAGGCGCTGCGCGAATTGTGCGACGAGAACGGCATGCTGCTGATCGCCGACGAGGTGCAGACCGGCTTTGCCCGCACCGGCAAGCTGTTCGCGATGGAGCATTACGGCGTCGCCGCCGACCTGACCACCATGGCCAAGGGCCTGGGCGGCGGCCTGCCGATCTCGGCCGTGACCGGCCGCGCCGATGTCATGGACGCCCCGCCCCCCGGCGGTCTCGGCGGCACCTATGCCGGCAACCCGCTGGCCGTCGCCGCCGCCCATGCCGTCCTCGACGTGATCGAGGAAGAACAGCTCTGCGACCGCGCCACCCGCCTCGGCCAGCGCCTCAAGCAGCGGCTTGCCGGCCTGCGCGACAGCGTGCCGGAGATCGTCGACATCCGCGGCCCCGGCTTCATGAACGCGGTCGAGTTCAACGTCGCCGGCACCGACAAGCCGAACCCGGACTTCACCAACCGGGTCCGCGAGGAGGCGCTGAAGCGCGGCCTGATCCTGCTGACCTGCGGCGTCTATGGCAACGTGGTGCGGTTCCTGGCGCCGCTGACCATCCAGGAGGAGGTCTTCGACGAGGGCCTCAACATCCTGGAAGAGGCCGTCAAGGCCGCTCGCGCCTGATCGCCTTCTCCGAGACCCCGAAAGCCGCGCGGCACCCCGCGCGGCTTTTTTCGTTCCGGGTCCCGATGCGGCCGGGGTCACGGTGCGTGTAAACCCGCATCCTCCGCTTCTTCGTTGTCCGGATGCCCGGTGCAGCCCTGCCCGCCAAAGCGGGTTTTCGCGAATCACCGCCTCAAGACTCTTCCCCCACGCGCGTCGGCGCGCTATCCTGCCGGAACGGATGGCGCGACGCAGCCCGGGAACCCGGACCTGCCGCGCGCCCCGACAAGAACCCGCGCAAAAGCGGGACGAAAGGCAAGAACGTGGCGGGCGAGTCGAGCAGGACAGCCCCGACCGTCGCAGTCCTGATGGGCGGCCCCTCGGCAGAGCGCGAGGTGTCGCTGGATTCGGGGCGCGGATGCGCGGATGCGCTGCGGCGGGCGGGATTCGAAGTGACGGAAATCCGGCTGCCGGCGGTGCTGAACGGCGCCGAACTGGCCGCGCAGTTGGATGCGCTGCGGCCGGGCGTGGTGTTCAACGCCCTGCATGGCCGCTGGGGCGAGGACGGCCGCATCCAGGGGCTGCTGGAATGGCTGGGCCTGCCCTATACCCATTCCGGGGTGCTGGCCTCGGCGCTGGCCATGGACAAGACCCGCGCCAAGGACGTGTTCCGCGCCGCCGGCCTGCCCGTCCTCGACAGCCTGATCGCCGATGCCGAGGAGGTGCGCGCGCGCCATGTGCTGCCGCCGCCCTATGTGGTCAAGCCCAATGACGAGGGCTCCTCGGTCGGGGTCTATATCGTTCATGACGGCGCCAACGGCCCGCCGCAACTGGCCGAGAACATGCCCGCCCGGGTCATGGTGGAAACCTATGCGCCGGGGCGCGAGCTGACCGTGGCCGTGCTGGGTGACCGCGCGCTGGCGGTGACCGAGATCGTGACCTCCGGCTGGTATGATTACGACGCGAAATACAAGCCCGGCGGCTCGCACCACACCGTGCCGGCGCAGATCCCCGACGAGATCGCCGCCACCTGCAAGGACTATGCGCTGCGCGCCCATCGCGCGCTGGGCTGCAAGGGCATCACCCGCAGCGATTTCCGCTGGGACGAGGCGCGCGGGCTGGCCGGGCTCTATCTGCTGGAGCTGAACAACCAGCCGGGCATGACCGCCACCTCGCTGGCGCCCGAACAGGCCGCCCATGTCGGCATGGATTTCCCGGCACTGGTGCGCTGGATGGTCGAGGACGCGCTATGCGCTGGCTGAGGCGCAATCCACGCCCGCAGGCGGGGCGGCTGATCCGGTCGATTCCGGTGATGGCCGCCCGCGCGGGCGAGGGCCTGCGCGACGGGTTCGCCGCCGCCTCCGGCGCCACCATCCGTCGGGTCGCGCCGGGGCCCGGCGCCGGCACGGGTGCGGCGCAGGGGCCGCAGGCGCGGCGCCGGCGCGATCCGGCGCCCTCGCGGCTGATGTATCGGCTGCACCGCGTCTGGCTGACGCCCTCCTATCGCCGGATGATCCGCATCGGCCTGCCGGTGGTGGTGATCACGCTGATCGCCGGCGCCTGGCTGGCCGACGAGGACCAGCGGGCGGCGCTGGCGGCGCGCTATGCCGACCTGCGCGAGGCCATCCACAACCGCGAGGCCTTCATGGTCCACACCATGGAGGTGACCGGCGCCTCGCCCGCGGTCGAGCGCGGCCTGCGCGGCATGCTGCCGGTGGACCTGCCGGCCTCCAGCTTCGACATCGACCTGCAGGCGCTGCGCAGCCAGGTGCTGGCGCTGGACGCCGTGGCCTCGGTGGACCTGCGCATCAAGCCGGGCGGGGTGCTGTCGGCGGCGGTGACCGAACGGGTGCCGGCGCTGCTCTGGCGCCATACCAGCGGCATCGACCTGATCGACGAGACCGGCCATCGCGTCGCCTCGGTCACCTCGCGCGAATTGCGCCGCGACCTGCCGCTGATCGCCGGGCCGGGCGCCGACCGCGCTGCCCATGAGGCGCTGGCGCTGATCGACGCCATCGGCCCGATCCTGCCGCGCCTGCGCGGGCTGGAGCGGCGCGGCGAGCGGCGCTGGGACGTGGTGCTGGACCGCGGCCAGCGCATCATGCTGCCCGAGGACGACGCGCTGGCGGCGCTGAAACAGGCGCTGGCCCTGGCCCGCGACAAGGATCTGCTGTCGCGCGATGTCAGCATCGTCGACATGCGCAATCCGGGACAGATGGTGCTGCGCATGGGCATCTCGGCGCAGAACGCCATTCGCCGCGCGCGCGGCCAGCCGCTGCTGGCCCCCGACGGCACCGTGATCAACGAGACCGCGGCCCAGGCCGCAGGCACCACCGGGAGGGCAGGATGAGCGAACTGTACCAGATGCAACGGTCGATGCGCGCCTTGCGGCGCGCGGCGCTGCAACGAGGTTCGGTCGCGCTGCTCGACGTCGGCACCTCCAAGATCACCTGCATCGTGCTGCGCTTCGACGGGCCGGCCAGCTTCCGGTCGGAGGACGGGGTCGGCCCGATGGCCGGCCAGTCCACCTTCCGCATCGTCGGCGCCGCCACCACCCAGTCGCGCGGCGTGCGCTTCGGCGAGATCCACACGATGGTCGAGACCGAGCGCGCCATCCGCACCGCCGTGCAGGCGGCGCAGAAACGCGCCGGCGAGCGCATCGACCACGTCATCGCCACCATGTCGGGCGGCCGGCCGGCCAGCTATGGCATCGCCGGCGAGATCACCCTGCCCGCCGGCAAGGTGCGCGAGGGCGACATCGCCCGGGTCATGGCCGCTAGCGACGTGCCGGATTTCGGCCGCAACCGCGAGGTGCTGCATGCCCAGCCGGTGAATTTCGCCGTGGACCGGCTGTCGGGTCTGCCCGATCCGCGGGGCCATGCCGGCAGCCGGCTGGCGGTGGACATGCATGTGCTGACCGCCGACGAGGACGCGCTGAAGACCCTGTGCCAGGCCATCCGCCGCTGCGATCTGGAGGTGGCCGGCATCGCCTCGGGCGCCTATGTCGCCGGGCTGTCGTCGCTGGTTGAGGACGAGCAGGAGCTGGGCGCCGCCTGCATCGACATGGGCGGCGGCACCACCGGCGTGTCCATCTTCTTCCGCAAGCACATGATCTTTGCCGATTGCGTGCCGATGGGCGGCGAGCATGTCACCAACGACATCGCGCTGGGCCTGCGCATCCCCACTCAGACCGCCGAGCGCCTCAAGACGCTGAACGGCGGGCTGGAGGCCACCGGCCGCGACGATCGCGACATGATCCAGCTGGAAGGCGGCGAGGGCGGCGAGCGCCGCATGGTCTCGCGCGCCGAGCTGATCGGCATCATGCGACCGCGGGTCGAGGAGATTCTGGAGCATGTGCGGGCGGTTCTGGACGTGGCCGGTTTCGACGAGATGCCCAGCCAGCAGATCGTGCTGACCGGCGGCGCCAGCGAGATTCCCGGCCTCGACGGGCTGGCGGCGCGGATGCTGGGCCCGAATGTCCGCGTCGGCCGCCGGCCGCTGCGCGTGGCCGGCCAGCCCGACCAGCTGACCGGGCCGGGCTTTTCCGCGATCATCGGGCTGGCGCTGTTCGCGGCGCATCCCCAGGACGAGTGGTGGGATTTCGACATGCCGGCCGAGGCCTATCCGGCCCGCAGCCTGCGCCGTGCCTATCGCTGGTTCCGCAACAACTGGTGAACGCCGCCGGCGGCGATTCCACCATATCATGACGAATCGGCAAGATGCCGCCGATTCGCCGCAAGGCGGCCACAGGATTTTGTGGATAACCTGTGTTTTTCGGGTGACGTTTCCGGGGGCGGCGGATAGGATCGAAGCGATTGTGCCGCAGGCTCGGCGGCACCGGCGGACCAACCGGGCAGGCCAAGGGCGGACAGCGCCCGCCAGCGATGAAGGACAGGCGAGATGGCACTGAATCTGATGATGACCGATGACGAGGAACTGAAGCCCCGCATCACCGTGTTCGGTGTCGGCGGCGCGGGCGGCAATGCGGTCAACAACATGATCGAGAAGCAGCTCGACGGGGTCGAGTTCGTCGTCGCCAACACCGATGCGCAGGCGCTGCAGCAAAGCCGCAGCGAAAAGCGCGTGCAGATGGGGCCGAAGGTGACCGAGGGCCTCGGCGCCGGCGCCAAGCCCGCCATCGGCGCCGCCGCCGCCGAGGAAACCATCGAGGATATCGTCGACCACCTGATGGGCGCGCATATGTGCTTCATCACCGCCGGCATGGGCGGCGGCACCGGCACCGGCGCCGCCCCGATCATCGCCCAGGCCGCGCGCGAGATGGGCATCCTGACCGTCGGCGTCGTCACCAAGCCCTTCGCGTTCGAGGGCACCAAGCGCATGCGCCAGGCCGATGCCGGCATCGAGGCGCTGCAAAAGGTCGTCGACACCCTGATCATCATCCCCAACCAGAACCTGTTCCGGCTGGCGAACGAGCGCACGACCTTCACCGAGGCCTTTGCCATGGCCGACGACGTGCTCTACCAGGGCGTCAAGGGCGTCACCGACCTGATGGTGCGGCCGGGCCTGATCAACCTCGACTTCGCCGACGTGCGCGCCGTCATGGACGAAATGGGCAAGGCGATGATGGGCACCGGCTATGCCGAGGGCGACGACCGCGCCGTCCAGGCCGCCGAGAAGGCCATCGCCAACCCGCTGCTGGACGAGATCAGCCTGAACGGCGCCAAGGGCGTGCTGATCAACATCACCGGCGGCTATGACCTGACCCTGTTCGAGCTGGACGAGGCCGCCAACATCATCCGCGACAAGGTGGACGAGGACGCCAACATCATCGTCGGCTCGACCCTGGACCCGGAGATGGAAGGGGCGATCCGCGTCTCGGTCGTCGCCACCGGCATCGATTCGGCCGCCGATGCGGTGCCGCCGCGCCGCGACACCACCCCGGTTGCCGCAGCGGCGCCGCGCGCCGCCGCCCCGGCTGCTCCGGCCCCGGCCGCCCCGGCGCCCCGCGCCGAGGAGGTGCCCGTGCGCCGCGCCGCCCCGGCCATCGAGCCCGCCGCCCGCATCGAGACCCATGTCGCCGAGCCGCGCGCCTACCAGCCGCGGGTGCAGGACAGCCTGCCGATCGGCGAGGACATGCCCAGCCCGGCCTATGCCGCGCAGCCGCGCGCGCAGGCCCCGCAATCGCTGGACGAGCGCATCAACAGCCCGGCCGCCGGCTTCACCGCGCCGCGCCCGGCCGAGGGCTCGGCCGGCGCCCTGCGCCGCCGCATGGTCGAGGATGCCGCGCCCGACACCGCCCCGTCGGCGCATGAGGGCGGCATGCGCTCGACCCTGAGTAACAATCTGGGCCGGCTGATCGACCGCATGGCCCACAGCGCCCGCGAGGCCACCACCGCCCGGCCGGCGCCGACCACCGTGGCCGAGCGCGTCAGCGAGCGCGTGGCCACCAACAAGGCCCGCCAGGAATCCTTCGACGACCTCGCCGACCCCGACCAGGCCCGCGATGTCTCCGAGGTGCCGGCCTTCCTGCGCCGCCAGGCGAACTGATACCGGCGTCCCGCCCACAAAGGCGTGACGTAAGGACCGGATAACGAAAGGGGCCGCTTTCCGCGGCCCTTTTTTTCTTTTGGATCAAAGCCTTGCAGCCACGGCGCGCCGATTGTGTCATAGTCCGACACAATTCGTTAGTTGAGGCTTTCGCCCCTCGACCCTAGCTCTCATGACAGGGAACCGGCCCGCGGATGATTCCGCGCCGCCCCGCGAAACAAGGACGAGACGAGGCAAAGCGATGCAGGCGACCGTAGCACATCCGGCGGAATTCAGGGGCCAGGGCCTCCATTCCGGCGCGGCCGTGCGCATGGTGATCCGGCCCGCGCCGGCCCATCACGGCATCTGGTTCCAGCGCAGCGACCTGCCCGGCCGCCCGCGCGTCCCGGCGCTCTGGGACCGCGTGGTGCCGTCGAAGCTGTGCACGCTGCTGGACGGCGGCAACGGCGCCACCGTCTCGACCATCGAGCATGTCATGGCGGCGCTGGCCGGCACCGGCATCCACAATGCGCTGATCGACATCGACGGGCCGGAAGTGCCGATCCTCGACGGCTCGGCCGCGATCTTCGTCGCCGGCATCCTCAAGGCCGGCGTCCGCCGTCAGGCCGCCCCGGTCGAGGCGATCCGCGTCACCCGCACGGTCAGCGTCCGCGACGGCGCGGCCGAGGCCACGCTGTCGCCGGCCGCCCAGCTGGAGATCGATTTCAGCATCGACTTTGCCGATGCCGCCATCGGCCGCCAGCACAAGCGGCTGGATCTGGTCAACGGCGCCTTCCTGCGCGAACTGGCCGACTCGCGCACCTTCTGCCGGCAGGCGGACGTGACCGCGATGCAGCAGAACGGGCTGGCGCTGGGCGGCACCTATTTCAACGCCGTGGTGTTCGAGGGCGACCGCGTGCTCTCGCCCGGCGGGCTGCGCCACGAAGACGAGCCGGTGCGCCACAAGATGCTGGACGCGGTCGGCGACCTCGCCCTGGCCGGTGCGCCGCTGCTGGCGCATTACGAGGGCAACCGGGCCGGTCATGCGCTGACCAACCGGCTGCTGCGGGCGCTGTTCGCCGAGGCCGATGCGTGGGAGCGGGTGGTGCTGGCACCCGCCGCGGCCGCCCGCCTGCCCGGCCCCGGCCTGCACCCGGTGCCGCATCGCGGAAACCCGCCGGCCCGGCGCCTGGCGACGGCGTGAAATTCGCCGCCGGCGCGACTTCCGGTCTTGCCCCCGCCGCCTCGCATTGCCATTTTGCGCGCGCCCTCTATTCATGCTAGGACGGCCGGGCCGTGCCCGGCCGGGCGGCTTGGTCAGTGTTTTCTAACAGGCGGTTGGCGTATGGCGCGCGCAAGAACGACGACAAATATCCTCGGCGCCCTGGCGCTGGCCGTCGCCCTCGGCGGCTGCGGTGCCCTGGGGGGTGGCGATGACCCATCCACCCAGAACCTGGAAAGCTTCACCGCCGCCGAGATCTACAAGCGCGGCGAATACGAGCTGGAGAATCGCAACAGTCCCAAGACCGCCGTGCGCTATTTCAACGAGGTCGAGCGGCTGTATCCCTATTCGGAATGGGCCAAGCGCGCGCTGATCATGCAGGCCTATTCCTATCACAAGGGCCGCAACTACGAATCCGCCCGCGGCGCCGCCCAGCGCTTCATCGACACCTATCCGGGCGACCAGGACGCGGCCTATGCCAAGTATCTGCTGGCGCTCTCCTATTACGACCAGATCGACGAGGTGGGCCGCGACCAGGGCCTGACCTTCCAGGCGCTGCAGGCGCTCCGCGAGGTGATCGAGCAATATCCCGACAGCGAATATGCGCGCTCGGCGATCCTGAAATTCGACCTCGCCTTCGACCATCTGGCGGCGAAGGAGATGGAGATCGGCCGCTACTACCTCAAGGGCGGCCATTACACGGCGGCGATCAACCGCTTCCGCGTCGTGGTCGAGGATTTCCAGACCACCACCCACACGCCCGAGGCGCTGATGCGGCTGGTCGAAGCCTATCTGGCGCTGGGCCTGACCGACGAGGCGCAGACCGCGGGGGCGATTCTCGGCCACAACTTCCAGTCCTCGCCCTTCTATGCCGATGCCTACCGGACGTTGCGCGGCCGCGGGCTGGAGCCGCAGGCCAGGGGCGACAGCTGGCTCAGCCAGGTCTATCGCCAGGTCGTGCGCGGCGACTGGCTGTAAATGCCGCGGGCGGCCCCCGCAGGGCCGCCGCCGGCGCCGGGGGAACCAGGGATGCTGCGCTCGCTCGACATCCGCGACATGCTGCTGATCGACCGGCAGGAGCTGGGCTTCGCGCCCGGCCTCAACGTGCTGACCGGCGAGACCGGGGCCGGCAAGTCGATCCTGCTCGACTGCCTCGGCTTCGTACTGGGCTGGCGCGGCCGCGCCGACCTGACCCGGCAGGGCGCCGCGCAGGGCGAGGTCTCGGCCGAATTCTCGCTGCCCGCCGACCACCCTGCCCATGCGATCCTGGCCGAGGCCGGGCTGCCGGCGCCCGAGGAGGGCGCCCTGATCCTGCGCCGGGTGGTGACGGCGGACGGGCGCAAGACCGGCTATGTCAACGACCGTCGCGCCTCGGGCGAGGTGCTGCGGGCGCTGTCGGAGGTGCTGGTGGAGTTGCATGGCCAGCATGACGATCGCGGGTTGCTGAACCCGCGCGGCCATCTGGCGCTGCTGGATGCCTTCGCCGGGCTGGACCCGGCGCCGCTGCGCGCGGCCTGGGCGGCCCGGCGCCAGGCAGCGCAGGCGGTGGCGGCGGCCGAGGCCCGGCTGGCCGAGGCCCGCGCCGAGGAGGATTTCCTGCGCCATGCTGTGGCCGAGCTGGACAAGCTGGCACCGGAACCGGGCGAGGAGGCGGCGCTGGACAGCAGCCGCCGCCGGATGCAGGCCGGCGCCCGCATCGGCGAGGACATCGCCCGCGCCGCCCAGGCCCTGGGCAGCGACGGCGCCGAGGGCATCCTGGTCGACGCCGCCCGCTGGCTGGAGGGTGCCGCCGCCGCCGCCGAGGGGCGACTGGACGCACCGCTCGACGCGCTGTCGCGGGCGCTGGTCGAGCTGGGCGAGGCCAGCGACGGCGTGAACGCGGCACTGGAGGCGATGCGCTTCGACCCGATGGAGCTGGAGCGGGTGGAGGAGCGGCTGTTCGCCATCCGCGCGCTGGCCCGCAAGCATGACGTGCTGGCCGACGATCTCGCCGCGCTGGCCGAGGAGTTCCGCGCCCGCCTGGCCGGCATCGACGCCGGCGAGGCCGGGCTGGCCGCGCTGCGCGCCGCCGCCGAGGAGGCCGAGGCCGCCTTCATCGCCGAGGCCGCCCGCGCCAGCGAGACTCGCCGCGAGGCCGCCGGACGCCTGGACGCGGCCATGGCGGGCGAGCTGGCACCGCTGAAGATGGAACGCGCGCTGTTCGAGACCCGCGTCGCCCCTGCCGAGCCCGGCCCGGAGGGCAGCGATGCGGTGGTGTTCACGGTGGCGACCAATCCCGGCGCCCCGGCCGGGCCGTTGGACCGCATCGCCTCGGGGGGCGAGCTGTCGCGCTTCCTGCTGGCGCTGAAGGTCTGCCTGGCGCGCGGCTCCAGCACGCTGACGCTGATCTTCGACGAGATCGACCGCGGCGTCGGCGGGGCGACCGCGGATGCGGTCGGGCGGCGGCTGGCGCGGCTGGCGGAAACCGCGCAGGTGCTGGTGGTGACGCATTCGCCGCAGGTCGCCGCGCGCGGCAATGCGCATTTCCGGGTGGCGAAATCGGTCAGCGACGGCATGACCACCTCGACGGTGACGCCGCTGGACCCGGCGGCGCGGGTCGAGGAACTGGCGCGGATGCTGGCCGGCGAAACCGTCACCCCCGAGGCCCGCGCCGCCGCCGAGATCCTGATGCGCGGCTGACCCGCTCCCGCGCCCCTTGTTTCCGACCTCGCGCCCGCTGAGAGCCTGCCGGAAACGCTCGCCCCCCTCGCCGCCGCGCCCATGCCGGCGCACCGTGACACACCCCACCACCTCCGCCTTCCTTCATCCCCAGCCAAGGAACCCGCCTCGCACGGCCACGCCCGAAGGCGTAGGACCGAGGGGCCCCCGAGGGGTCCCCGCTTGCGGGGTTTCGGGGGTTTCGGTCCGGTCCCGGCCCCCTAGCTACCCGCAGGGCGCCGCGAAGCGGCGGGGGGCCGGGGGAACGCCCGCTCGACCACGCCGCATCCTGTTCCCGGCGCCCGGAAGGGCTCGACCCCGCCCAAGGCAGGAAAAAGGGCGCGAAGGTTGCCCCTCGCGCCCCGCTGCGGCCGGTCGCGGCCCCGTTCTATTCCGCGGCCTGCGCACCGCCCGCCTCGGCGGCGACGGCCAGGCCCTTGAGGATGTCCACCGCATAGGCGAGCTGGTAATCCTCCTCGCGCAGGCGGGCGGTGGCCTCGGCCTCGGCCAGTTCCTCCTCGATCTGCTGGCGCTGCTCGTCGCTGATCGAATCATTGCCCAGCGCACCGCGCAGATCGGCCTCCGAGCGCGAGAAGCTGGAGGCGCTGCGCGGCGTCTCCTCCTCGCCCTCGCCGGCGGCGGCGGGCCGGGGCTGGGCGACGATGATGTCGGGCATGATGCCCATCGCCTGAATCGAACGCCCGGAGGGCGTGTAATAGCGCGCCGTGGTCAGGCGCAGCGCCGAATCGGCGGTGACCCGCATCACCGTCTGCACCGAGCCCTTGCCGAAGCTCTTCTCGCCGACCACGATCGCCCGGCGGTGGTCCTGCAAGGCGCCGGTGACGATCTCGGAGGCCGAGGCCGAACCGCCATTGATCAGCACCACCATCGGCTTGCCCATCGCCAGGTCGCCCGGCTCGGCGTTCCAGCGCTCGCTGTCCTCGGGGTTGCGGCCGCGGGTCGAGACGATCTCGCCCTTGTCGAGGAAGGCGTCCGACACGTCGATGGCCGAATCCAGCAACCCGCCGGGGTTGTTGCGCAGGTCCAGCACGAAGCCGGTGACCTTCTCCATGCCGCCGGCCTCCTCGATGGCCTTGGCCATGTCCTCCTGCAGCGTCGAGAAGGTCTCGTCGTTGAAGGTCGAGATGCGCAGCACCACCGCATGGCCCTCGACGCGCGAGCGCACCACGGTCAGCTTGATGGTGTCGCGGGTGATGGTCAGGTCGAAGGGCTCCTTCTCGCCCTCGCGCAGGATGGTGATGGTGATTTCCGAGCCGACCGGGCCGCGCATCATGCCGACGGCATCGTCCAGCGTCAGTCCCATCAGCGATTCGCCGTTGACATGGGTGATGTAGTCGCCGGCCTGCACCCCGGCCTCGGCCGCGGGCGTGTCGTCGATGGGCGAGATCACCTTGACCAGCCCCTCCTCCATGCCGACCTCGATGCCGAGGCCGCCGAAGCTGCCGCGGGTCTGGGTCTGCATGTCGGCGTAATCCTCGGCCGAGAGGAACGAGGAATGCGGGTCCAGCGATTGCAGCATGCCGTTGATGGCCGCCTCGATCAGCTTCTTGTCGTCCACCTGCTCGACATAGTCGCGGCGCACGCGCTCGAAGGCGTTGCCGAACAGGTCGAGCTGCTCGTAGACGCTGGAATTGTCCTCAGTCTGCTGGGCGATGAGCGGCCCGGCCAGTTGCGTGGTCAGCAGAAGGCCGGCCAGCGTGCCACCGATGCCTGCGAGAATTTGCTTTTTCATCCCATCTCCCTGTCGGCGCGGTCGCCCCGAACGATTCAGTCGGTGTCTCGGTCCGTCTCGGCGCCGTTCCCCTGCCCGATGACCGGATTGGGCGCAAACCAGTCGGCCGGGTCAAGCGCCTGCTTGCCCTTCCGCAGTTCCAGATACAGCGTTTGCATGCGGCCCGCATCCCCGCCGGCCGCGGCCGAAAGCACGAAATCGGCGCCGAACTCGGCCGCCGGCGCCTCGATGCCGGGCATCAGCCCAATCGGATCGCCGGCCATGACCACGTCGCCCACCTCGCCAAACACCCGCGAAAGTCCCGCCAGCACAATGAGATAACCCTTGGCCGGTTCCAGGATCATGACGTTTTCATAGTTCAGCAGTGGCCCGCGATAGCGGATGGAGGAGGTCCAGGGCGCGGTGACCAGGGCCGCCGGGCCAGTGGCGATCACAAGTCCGGGACGACGCACCCCGGCGGCATCCGGCTGGTCGAAGCCGCGCAGCACCGAGCCCACCACCGGCATCGGCAGCGCCCCGGCCGAACCCTCGAAATCGGAGATCGGCGGGCCGACATCGGCCTCCAGCCCGGCGACGCCCTCGGCAAAGGCATCCAGGCTGTCGGCCGATTGCACCAGCGCCTCCAGCTCGGACGGGTTTTCCAGATAGCGCGTCGGCAGGTCGCTGCGGTCGGACATGGCCTTGGTCAGCAGCCGCCGGGCCTCCTGCACCTCGCCGAGGCCGCGGGCGACGATATTGGCAGCCTCCTCCTCGGTGGCGCGCAGGGCGGCGATCTCGTCGAGGCCGCGCTTCATCTCGTCGGCCTCGCTGCGCAGCGCCGGGGCCAGGTCGGCCAGCACCATGCCGGCGCGGGCGGTGGATTCGGGGCCGGCAGGGTGCAGCAGCAGCGTCACCGCCGGGTCGCGCTCCATCACCGCCATGGTGGCCAGCATCCGCGACAGCGTCTCGCGCCGCGCCTCGAAGCCGGCGCGGATCTCGGCCTCGCGGGCGCCGGCATGGCGCAACCCCTCGCGCAGCGCCGAAAGGCCCTGCTCATAGGCGCGGATCATCCCGGTCAGCGCCGCGATCTGGTCCTCGGCCGACAGCGCCTCGTTGAGCTGGCCGGCGGCATCGCGCAGGCCCTGCGCCGCCATGCGGGCTTCGGCGCCGGCATCGTCGGCCCGGCCGGGCGCGGCCAGCGCCAGCGCCAGCAGGGCGGCGGCAAGGGGGCGCAGGCGGTGATTCATGCCGGCCGGAACAGGCAGCTTCCGGTCATTTCCGGCGCCGGCGGCAGGCCCATCAGCGCCAGCAGCGTCGGCGCCAGATCCGCCAGCCGGCCGTCGCGCATCACCGCGCCCGGCGGGCCGCCATGCAGGATCACCGGCACCGGGCTCAGCGTATGCGCGGTATGCGGGGCGCCGGTCTCCGGGTCCACCATCACCTCGCAATTGCCGTGATCGGCGCAGATCAGCGCCGCGCCGCCGGCCGCGTCCAGCGCCGCGATCATGCGGCCGAGCTGGCGGTCCACCGCCTCGCAGGCGCGGATGGCGGCCGGCAGGCTGCCGGTATGGCCGACCATGTCGGGATTGGCGAAATTGACCACGATCAGGTCATAGCCGGCCTCGATCGCCCCGACCAGCGCATCGCCCACCTGCTCGGAGGCCATTTCCGGCGCCAGGTCATAGGTTGCGACCTTGGGGCTGGGCGGCATCAGCCGGTCCTCGCCGGGCTCGGGCGCCTCCTTGCCGCCGTTCAGGAAGAAGGTGACATGCGGATATTTCTCGGTCTCGGCCAGCCGGAACTGGCGCAGGCCGTGCCTGGCCACCCAGGCGCCGAGGGTGTTTTCCACCGGGCGCTTGGGGAACATGGCGGTGAGATAGGCGTCATGCGCCCGGGAGTAATCCGCCATGCCCATCGCGGCGGCCCAGTGCGGGCGGGTGCCGACCGAATAGTCGGCGAAATCCGGCTGCGCCAGTGCCGCCATGATCTGCCGCGCGCGGTCGGCGCGGAAGTTCAGGCAGAACAGGCCATCGCCATCGCGCGGCGCGGCATAGGCCGGCAGCACGGTGGGGCGGATGAATTCGTCGGTCTCGCCCCGCGCCGCGGCCTGCACCACGGCGGCCACGGCATCGGGCGCGGCCTCGCCCTGCCCGTGCAGCATCGCCCCGGTCGCCAGCGCCACCCGCTCCCAGCGGTGGTCGCGGTCCATGGCGTAATAGCGGCCCGACACGGTGCCGATGCGCGCGCCTTGCGGCAGCGCCGCCGACAGCGCCGCCAGGAATTCCGCCGCCGAGCCGGGCGCCACGTCGCGGCCATCGGTCAGGGCGTGGATCTGCACCGGCACCCCGGCGGCGGTGATCGCGCGGGCGGCGGCCAGCAGATGCGCGACATGGCCATGCACGCCGCCATCGCTGACCATGCCCAGCAGCTGCGCGGTGCCGCCCGTGGCCTTCAGCGCGGCGATGAAGGCCAGCAGGGCCGGGTTCGCGGCAAAGCTGCCATCCTCGATGGCGAGGTCGATCTGGCCCAGATCCATCGCCACCACCCGGCCGGCGCCGATATTGGTGTGGCCGACCTCGGAATTGCCCATCTGGCCGCGCGGCAGGCCGACGTCGGGGCCGAAGGTGGTCAGGGTCGCATGGGGGTCATTCGCCATCAGGCGGCGGAAATTCGGCACCTGCGCCTGGTCGGGGGCGCTGACGGCCGGGTCCGGCGCGATCCCCCAGCCATCGAGGATGCACAGCACGACAGGTTTGCGGGAAGCGGTCATCGGATGGGCGCCTTGGCTGCTGGGTCCGGCCCGGTTCTAAGCGCGCGGCGCCGCGGGGGCAAGCCGCGGGCCGGCGGAAGCGGGCCGGCAGGGCCGGTCAATGCAGGCGGAAATTGGCGCCCAGATAGACCTCGCGCACTTGTGCATCCGCCACGATCTCGGCGGTGGTGCCGGATTTCAGCACATGGCCGTCATGCAGGATATAGGCGCGGTCGACGATGCCCAGCGTCTCGCGCACATTGTGGTCGGTGATCAGCACGCCGATGCCGCGCTCCTTGAGGTCGTGGACCAGACCGCGGATTTCGCCCACCGCGATGGGATCGACACCGGCAAAGGGTTCGTCCAGCAGCAGATAGCCGGGATTGGCGGCCAGGCAGCGGGCGATCTCGACCCGGCGCCGCTCGCCCCCCGACAGCGCCAGCGCATTGGCGCCGCGCAGATGGCCGATGGAGAAATCGCCCAGCAGCTCCTCCAGCCGGTCGCGGCGCTTGTGGCCGGCGCGGTGGGTGATCTCCAGCACGGCCATGATGTTCTGCTCGACCGTCAGGCCGCGAAAGATCGACATCTCCTGCGGCAGATAGCCGATGCCCATGCGGGCGCGGCGGAACATCGGCAGGCCGGTGGCATCCACGCCGTCGATGCTGACCTGCCCGCCATCCGGCGCGATCAGCCCGGCGACGCAGTAGAAGCAGGTGGTCTTGCCCGAGCCGTTGGGCCCGAGCAGCGCCACCACCTCGCCGCGCGCCAGCGACAGCGACACGTCGCGGATCACCGGGCGGTTGCGATAGGACTTGCGCAGCCCGGTGACGATCAGGCCCGATGCATCCGCCATCCGCCTATTGCCCCGCCGGTTGCAGGACCGAGCGCACCCGGCCCTCGACCTGGGCCGAGCCGGTGGCGAGATCCACCACCACCGTCTGCCCGGTCAGCACATTGGCGCCTTGGGTGATCAGCACGTCGCCGGTCAGGGTGATGCGGCCGCCCTCCACGTCATAGCGGGCATGCGCGGCCTCGGCGGCATCGGGGCCGGAGACCAGGGTGACCTGGCCCTCGGCCTCCAGCGCGCGGATGCGGCGGCGGTCGTCGCCGGCATAATCCACCGTCACCGTGGTCGCCGAGAGGCGCATGTCGCCCTGGCTGATCTCGACATTGCCGGAAAAGGTCGCCCGGCCGGTGGACTGGTCCACCGAGAGCGTGTCGGCGGCGACCTCGACCGGCGCCGAAGTATCGGCCTTGACGCCGCCGAAGGCGATCGGCGCCTGGGCCAGCGCCGGCGCGGCCAGCCCGATCAGCAGCGCCGCGAGAAGGGGGCGAAAGACGGGCATGGGCGGCATCGGGGATCCTCGGGCGGCGGCTGCGGGCAGTGATGAATGGCGGGCGGGTGGCGAAGGCGGGCGGCGTTAGGGCGGCGGTCAGGGCTGGTATATCAGCCGCACCCCGCCAGTAAAATCCAGAACTTCGCCGCTGCCGGCGGCACTGTCAGGGCGGTGCAGGCGGGCCTGTTCGGCGGTCACCCGGCCGAAGGGGGCCTCGACCTCGACCCCGCCGGCGGCGGTGATGTCCGAGCGGTCGCGGGCGGCACTCAGCGTCTGCGCCGCCAGCGACCAGCCGGAGGACAGGGTGACCGCGACACCACCGCCCAGGGTGATGGTCTCGCCATCCATGATTGCCTCGGGGGCGGTGGCGCGGGCCTCGAGGCCGCCGGGGCCGGTCCAGTCGAGGAGCATGTCGGCCACGGTGCTGCCGTTGGCGGCATCCGGGCTGGCCGAGGCCGCCGAGAGCGAGACCTGCGCCCCATCGGGGGTCACGCCGGCCCAGGTCGGCGCGGTGATGCGCGGCGGCCCGTCCAGCCCCCCGGCATCGCCCTCGGCATAGGGGATGGCCGATTCGGGGTCGGGGCGGTCGGACCACATGAACAGCGTCGCCAGCAGCGCCAGCGCCGCCAGCGGCAGCAGCACCCGTAGCCAGGCCACCACGCGCGAGCGCAGGCCGAAACCGGGCAGGCGGGGGCGGAACGGCGCCATCTCAGCCCCCGCCCGCCGGCAAACCGCCGCGAACGATCGCCCTGCGGATGGGCGTGTCGGCCGCTCGCGTGGAGGACAGGGGACGCAGGCGGGCTGTGCCAGCTAGCGGGCCCGCTTGCGTCAGGCGGCGCCCGCCCGGTGCGAGATGGTGAAGCCGCGACAAAGCCGGACCCATGGTGGATAGCGCGCGCAGCCAAGCCCTACCAGAAGGCAAGTC
>JBEBVF010000044.1:0-23187 GCA_040392885.1 Paracoccus sp. (in: a-proteobacteria)
AATTTCCAGCAATCGGTGAACAAGGACCTGGCCGACGTGCTGGGCAATTTCGTCAGCCGGGTGACCAAGTTCTGCCGCAGCAAGTTCGGCGAGACGGTGCCGGAGGGCGGGCCGCGCGGCGCCGCCGAGGCCGAGCTGGCAGCGGCGCTGGCCGAGCGTCTGCGCGCCTATGAGGGCTTTCTCGACACCATCGAGATCCGCAAGGCTGCGGCCGAACTGCGGGCGATCTGGGTGCTGGGCAACGAATATCTCCAGGCGGCGGCGCCCTGGTCCACCCACAAGACCGATCCCGACATGGCGGCGATGCAGGTGCGGGTGGCGCTGAACCTGATCCGCCTCTATGCGGTGCTGTCGGCACCCTTCATCCCGTTCAGCGCCGCGACCATGCTGGCGGCGATGGGCGCGCCGGATGCCGGCTGGCCCGAGGGGATCGAGGCGGCGCTGGACGCGCTGCCGCCGGGCCACGCCTTCACCGTGCCGGAGGTGCTGTTCGCCAAGATCGCCGACGAGCAGCGCGCGGAATGGCAGGAGCGTTTCAAGGGCCTGCGCGGGTGAGGCCGGGGACGGTGCGTGCAAGCACGCACCCTATGGCGGCCGGGAAGGCGCGCGGGGCGGCTTGCGCCTCGCGGGGCGGGGCTGCTAACTGAGCGTCGCACGCGGGCGTGGCGGAATGGTAGACGCATGGGACTTAAACTCCCTGGGGCCTGACGGCCCATGCGGGTTCGAGTCCCGCCGCCCGCACCAGACTTGTTTCCTCGCGCGGCAATTCGCCCCCGGCGGGTCTGGGAATTTTCCGACACCGGGAAAACCGCGAAATCGGGTGGCCCTGAATATTGCCCGGTTGGGCGAATTCCAGAGGAAACGATTTTTTCCCGCATTGGCTCCTCGGCCCAAAATGCAGAATGCCTACAGGCGGGCAGCCCTTCCATTATGACGAGGCCAAATCGCAAGATTTCTCCTGCGCTCGGGGCGGTTCCCGGCCCGCCGGGCGGCCGGCCCCCCGCCGCCGCCGCTGCCCTGCCGCGCAAATGAGGAAATCGTTTCCCTGGCCGCGGGAAAATGCTAGGCAGGGCGCTGGCAATTCCGCCTTCGGCGGACTCTTCAGGGTTGGCAAAAGGCAGCATGGCAAGACGATCGTCCAGTAACGTAGAGCGCGGCGCCGAGATCATGATCGAGCTGGGCAAGTCCGGCTCCTCCGGCATGACCCTGGCGGAAATCGCCGAGGCGGTCGGCGATGCCAAATCCGCGGTGCACCGGGCACTGTCCGGACTGGTCCATTACGGCTTCGTCGAGCAGACTTCGCGCCGCGGCCGCTACAAGCTGGGACCAGCGATCTTCGCGCTCAGCGCCCGGCCGAATTCCGTGCGCGACATGGTGCGGCTGATGAAGCCGGCGCTGATCGAGATCACCCAGAAGACCGGCGGCGCCACCTATCTGCTGGCCCGGGCCGGCACCGACAGCCTGTGCCTGGACATGGAGGAAGGGCCGACGCCCACGCAGTCGCTGGTCAACGGCATCGGCGGCCGCATCCCGATGGGCGTCGGCGCCGGCAGCGTCTGCATGCTGGCGGAAATGGATGCCAAGGCCCGCGACGCGCTGATCGCCGCCAACGAGCACCGCCTCAGCCCCTATACCTCGCGCCCGCAAATCGAGGAGGCCGTGCGGTTCCATCACCACCACGGCTATGTGCATTTCGTGAATTATGGCTTCGTCAACATGCTGCATCTGGCCGTTTCGGTGCCGAAGAAGATCTCTCCCTCGGCAGCCGTTTCGGTGATCCTGGCCAGCACGCCGACGCTGGACCCTTCGGCGCAGGCGGCGGTGATGCGGGCCATCATCGACAGGCTGGCCTGACCGGGCCAGCCCGCGCGCAGCGACTTACTTGAACTCGATCTCGACGAATTCCACCACGCGGTCGGTGCGGTTGATCACGTCATGCTCGGCGCCCAGCGCCCGCGTATAGGGCTTGCCGAGGTCGATCTGATAGTCGTGCAGCTTGCCCTCGCTGTCCTGGATGGTCAGCGTGCCGCCGATCGTCGGCACCACCAGATAGTCGTGGCCATGCTTGTGCCAGCCGGTGGCGCTGTTCGGCGGGAAGGTCCAGCGCGTGGCGATCACGCGGTCGTCCTCGATCTCCCGCGTGGCGATGGCGGGGGCGTAGTCGGTCATGATGCAGTCTCCTTTTGCGAGCATGGCACGGCCGGGGGCCTGCGCACCCGGCCCTTGCGGCGTCACCTTAGCCGGTCAGCGACCACTCGTCATTCAACATGTAGGAGAAAGGCGAGATCAGCGACGGCAGCATCTGGAACCCCTCCAGCCGGTCGGTATGGCCGAAGCCGGTCGCCCGATAGGCCAGACCGGTAAAGGTGGTGTTCTCGACCACCAGCCGGTCGAATTCGTGATAGATCTCGCGCCGGCGCTCGTGGTCGAATTCCTCCATGCCGCGCCGGGCCAGTTCGTCCAGGCCGTCGACGGTAAAGCCGTGGCTGCGGGTGCTGGACAGCGGCAGGTTCGGGTTCAGCATCTGCGTGGACAGCACCGACGGGTCCAGAGAGGTGCCGCCCATGCCCTGGATGATCAGGTCCGCCTCGCCGCGGATGGCCAGCTGGGTGCGGGTGGCCCAGTCGGGCATGTTCAGGTTCACCTTGATGCCCAGTTCCTGCAGGTGATTCTGCACCAGCACGGCGCTGTCGCGATGCATCCCGTATTGCGAGGAGGACAGCATGGTGCATTCGAACCCGTCGGCCGCCCCGGCCTCCTGCAACAGCTGCCGCGCCAGGTCGGGATCATAGCGCCAGTAGTTGTTGGTATCCTCATGCGCGAAACCGCCGTTCTGCGGGCGCGGCGGACCGTTCATCTCGGCGCCGCGGCCATAGAACACGCTCTGCACGATCTCGTCGCGGCGGATGCCGAAGGCGATGGCCTTGCGGATGCGGGCATCCGCCATCGGGCTGTTCTCGCCCCGGGCCAGATAGGTCATCGCCATGAAGGCGCCCTCGGGCTCGTAGGCCAGCTTGAGGCCCGGGGTGTTCTGCACGCTGTCCATCAGCGCCCAGGGCACGTAATCGGCCAGGTCGACATCGCCAGCCATCAGCGCGGCGATGCGCAGGTTCTCGTCGGCATAGATGGTGACAGCCACCTGCTCGAAGCGGGGCAGCCCGGCCTTGAAATAGTTGGGGTTGGGCGCGAAGCTCATCGACACGCCGTTCTCGTGCGCCGTCATCACATAGGGGCCGGCACCAACGATCTGGGCGGGGTCGTCGGTCACGCCCGGCTTCAGGATGAAGAAGCTGGGATCGGCGAAGATATGCGGGATGGTGGCATTGGGCTGGGCGGTGTGCAGCACCAGGCTGCGCGCATCCGGGGTGTCGATGCTGGTGATCGAGGCAAAGGCATCGCGGTTGACGAAGCCCAGTTCCTCGCTGCCCATGCGCTCGATGTTCCACTTGACGATCTCGGCCGTGACCGGATCGCCATCGGCAAAGCGGGCCTCCTTGAGGGCGAAGCGCCAGACGCCGTCGCCATCCACCTCCCAGCTGTCGACCAGCTCGCCCTGCAACTGGCCGTCGGTGCCGTAGCGCAGCAGCCGCGCATGCACCAGCGACCAGGAAAAGTTGGTGGCATAGCCCACCGAGCGCGAGGCCGGCAGGAAGGTATGCGGAAAGTCGGACAGCCCGACCTTCAGCACCTTGCCGTTCGCCCGGGCCAGACCGGCGCTGAGCGGCAGGGCCAGCCCCGCCGCCGCCATCGACTTGAGAAGCATACGTCTGTTCAGAAGCATCGAGATCCCTCCTGTCCGCCGCGGCGGAACCATTCCGTCAGGCGCCCGGCATCGCGGCGGGCGCCCGGCCTTGCCACGCCCCTCCCGGCATGGGTCAGACAGCGGGAGTAAACAGGAGGCGTGGCGGTGTCGCAAATTTTTTTTCAATAATGCGGCCAAATTATGAGTTATTATTCCATTTATCAGAATATAATGTAGAATAAGAAAATCCACGCGGCCAGCCGGAGCCTCCCGGGATGCCGCCGCCGCGGCCTCCCATGGGGCCGCCACGTCGCGACGGCCGGCGGCCAAGGGGGCGGGGCCGGTGATTCGGCCCCTGCCCCGGCTACATCTCCAGCCCGGCCTTGCGCCGCTCCAGCGTCGAGATGACGTGAAAGCCGATGGTGCGGAACGGTTCGGGCGCGATCCAGTCGGCGGTGCCCATCACCGACACCATGTCCCGGTGATCGCCATGGCCGGTCATCAGCTCGGCCAGGCGCTTGCCCAGCAGCGTGCCCTTGGTGATGCCGCTGCCATTACAGCCGCCCGAGCCATAGAGCCCCTCCTCCATCCGGCCCCACCAGGGCGCGCCGTTCATGGTCAGCGCCGTGGTGCCGCCCCAGACGTGATCGAAGCCGACATGGCTCAGCCCCGGCCAGCGGCGATGGAAGCGGGCGGTCAGGGCGGCGCGGACCCTGGCCTCGCCAGTCTCGTGCTCGTAGTCGTAGAGGCTGCGCACCATCAGCCGGTCGGGGCCGACCCGGCGCAGCGTGGTGCCCAGCCGATGCGTCGGCAGCACGCCCCAGCGCGGGTCATGGCCGAGTTGGGCCAGATCGGCCGCGCCCATCGCCTCGGTCACCGCAGCATAGGTATAGATCGTCACCAGCCGCGATTTCAGATAGCCGAATTTCTTGATGAAGCCGTTGGTGGCCAGCACCACCTTGTCGGCCACCACCTCGCCCTCGGGCAGGCGCAGCAGCCATTTCGCGCCCCGCTTCAGCGCCGTCACCGGACTGTTCTCATGCAGCTGCACATTGCGCGGCAGCGAATCCGCCAGGCCGCGGATCAGCGCCGCCGGTTGCAGCAGATAGGTGTCCTCCAGCAGCAGGCCCAGCCGGTAATAGCGGGTGCCGATGCGGTGTTCGAGGTCGTCGGCGGACAGCACCTTGTGCGGGATCGCGTTCTTGCGCACCACCTCGACGGTGCCGCGCAGCCCGGTCTCGCCCAGTTCCGTGGCCGCCGCGCGGATCGAGCCGACGCGCTGCATGTCGCAGTCGATGCCATGCGCGCGGATCAACCCCGCCAGCCAGTCGAACCCTTCGGCCAGATAGCCCGATTGCAGCCGCGCATGCTCGGCCTTCTCGATCGAAATGCCGCGCGGCAGCAGGTCCTTGCCGGTAAAGCCGGAATTGCGGGCCGAGGAGCCCTCGCCCACGGTGGTCGCCTCCAGCACCAGGATCTCGGCCTCAGGTTCCAGCTCGGCCAGGCGGCGGGCGGCGGCGAGGCCGGTATAGCCGGCGCCGATCACCGCATAGCGGACCTGGTGCCGGCCGCGCAGCGGCGCTGTCGGCCGGCGCGGCGGCAGCATCGCATTCCAGCCGCAGCCGGTCGAATAATCGGGATAGGTCAGGCTTGCCATCTTGGGTCTCCTGGAACGGCCCGGACGGCGGCGGCCCGGATGGCCGCGGCGCCGGGCGACGGGAACATCAGTCCTGCGCCTGCTGGACGAAGTGGCCGGGCGCGACTTCGACATAGCTGCGCACGGGCGGCACGAAATTCGCCGGGCGCAGCGGGTTGCGCAGCTCGTCCACCGGCATCGGCGGGCGCTTGCCACGCAGCCGCGGATCGGGCACCGGCACTGCGCTCATCAGCTTGCGGGTATAGGGATGCATCGGGTTCTCGAACACGCTGCGGCGCGGGCCGATCTCGACGATCTCGCCCAGATACATGACCGCGACCCGGTGGCTGATGCGCTCGACCACCGCCATGTCATGACTGATGAACAGATAGGACAGGCCCAGCCGTTCCTGCAGGTCCAGCATCAGGTTGATGACCTGCGCCTTGACCGAGGCATCCAGCGCCGAGACCGCCTCGTCGGCGACAATCACCTTCGGCTCCAGCGTCAGGGCGCGGGCGATGCAGATGCGCTGGCGCTGGCCGCCAGAGAATTCGTGCGGATAGCGGGAGGCCGCCGCCGGATCCAGCCCGACCTGCACCAGCAGGTCGCGCACCGTCTCGCGCGCCTGGGCGGCATTGGCGCGGTTGTGGATGAACAGCGGCTCGGCAATGGCCTGGCCGACGGTCAGCCGCGGATTCAGGCTGGCGAAAGGGTCCTGGAAGATCATCTGGATCTGCTGGCGCAACTGGCGCAGATCGGTGGCGCCGCGGCCCAGCACGTCCTGGCCAGCGACGGCGATCTGTCCCGAGACCGGCTCGATCAGCCGCAGCAGCGACCGGCCGGTGGTGGACTTGCCGCAGCCCGATTCGCCCACCAGTGACAGGGTTTCGCCCACCCGTAGCTCGAACGAAACATCCTCAACCGCATGCACCCGCGACACCACCCGCCGCAGCAGCGGCGAGCGCAGGTCGAAACGCGTCACCACCCTCTCGGCCGTCAGCACCGGCGGCAGGTCGGTGCGCACGGTATCGCCGACCGCCACCGGCACGTCGCTCTGCCCGGTTTCCTTGTCCACGACCGGAAAGCGCATCGGCCGGTCGGTGCCGGCCATGGCACCCAGCCGCGGGATCGCCGACAGCAGCGCGCGGGTATAGGGCCGCTGCGGCGCCTCGAAGACCTGCGTGGTCGGCCCGGTCTCGACGATGTCGCCCTGATACATGACCACGGTACGGTCGGCCATTTCCGCCACCACGCCCATGTCATGGGTGATGAACAGCATGGACATGCGCTCCTCGCGCTGGATGTCCTTCAGCAGGTCCATCACCTGCGCCTGCACGGTCACGTCCAGCGCCGTGGTCGGCTCGTCCGCGATCAGCAGCGTCGGGTTGCAGGCCAGCGCGATGGCGATCATCACCCGCTGGCGCATGCCGCCGGAAAACTCGTGCGGGAAATCCCCGACCCGGCGCCGGGCCGAGGGGATGCGCACCCGCTCCAGCATGGTCGCGGCGCGGTCCAGCGCCTCGGCATGGCCGATGCCCTTGTGGGTCATCAGCACCTCGGCAATCTGGGCGCCCACGGTCATCACCGGGTTCAGGGAGGTCATCGGCTCCTGGAAGATCATGGCGATGTCGTTGCCGCGGATGGCGTTCATCTGCCGCGGCGACAGCGCCAGCAGGTCGGTGCCCCGAAAGCGCACCTGGCCGGTGATCCGCGCCGCATCGCGCGGCAGAAGCTGCATGATCGACAGCGAGGTGACGCTCTTGCCCGAGCCGGATTCGCCGACCAGCGCCACGGTCTCCTCGGGCATCACGTCGAAGGAGATGCCGTTCAGCACCGGCCGCCAGCGCCCCTCGCTGTGAAACGCGGTGGTCAGGCCGGACACCGAAAGCAGCGGAACGTCCATGGGAACCTCCAAACCTTAAGCCTTGGCCGCGCCGCCCGAAGGCCGCGGGTCGAGGATGTCGCGCAGCGCGTCGCAGACCCCGTTCAGGGTCAGGATCAGCAGGGTCAGCACCACGCAGGGCCAGACCAGCAGCATCGGCGCATGCATCATCGAGGAGCGCGCGGCGCCGATCATCATGCCCAGCGAGGGATCGGGCGGCACCACGCCGAGGCCGAGGAAGGACAGCCCCGATTCCAGCACCACCGCCGCCGCCGTGGACAGCGACAACTGCACCAGCACCGGCGCGCTGACATTGGGCAGGATGGTGCGCAGCATGATGCGGGTGCGCGAGGCGCCCAGCGCCCGCGCCGCCTCGACATATTCCAGCGAGCGGATGGTCAGCACCGCCGAATAGGCGACGCGGATGAAGTTGGGGACGAAGACCAGCGCCAGGATCGGCACCAGCGCCGCCGCGCCCGGCCCGTAGATGGTCACGAACAGCATCGCCAGCAACAGCGCCGGCAGGCAGAGCAGCACATCGGCGCCACGCATGATCACCATGTCGGCGAAGCCGCGCAGATAGGCGGCGACGATGCCCAGCGCCGTGCCGATCACGCAGGCGATCAGCGCCGAGGACATGGCGATGGCCAGCGAGGTGCGGGTGCCCCAGATCAGCCGCGACAGCACGCTGCGGCCATATTCGTCATTGCCGAACAGTTCCGGGAACGAGGCCGGCGCAAAACGCTGCATCATGTTCATCTGATAGGCATCGGCGATCGGCAGCACCGGCGCCAGCAGCGAGACCAGGATGAAGAAGCCGAGGATCGCGAAGGCGAGGGAGCGGGTGGCGGCCTTCATTTGCGCACCCTCGGGTCCAGGATCGTATAGAGGATGTCGACGCACAGGTTGATGAGGATGAACAGCGCCGCGGTCACGAACAGGATGCCGGTCACCGTCGGATAGTCGCGGGCATAGACCGCCTTGACCAGCAGGCCCGACAGGCCCGGCCAGTTGAACACGAACTCGATCAGCACCGTGCCGGAGAGCAGCGCGCCCAGCGACAGCGCGAACACCGTGACCACCGGCATCAGCGCATTGCGCAGGATGTGGCGGGTGGTGACGCGGGCGGGCGCCAGCCCCTTGGCGCGGGCGGTGCGGACGTAATCCTGCGGGATCACCTCCAGCACCGAGGCGCGGCTGATGCGGAACACCGTCGCCGCCAGCCCGATGGCGATCGAGGTCGCCGGCATCAGCATCAGGATCATGTGCCGCACCGGGTCCTCGGCGAAGGAGACATAGCCGCCCGCCGGCACCCAGCGCAGCGTCTGGGCAAAGATCAGCACGAAGAGGGTGCCCAGCACGAAGACCGGCACCGATTGCGCAAAGCCGGTGACGAAGGAGGCGATGCGGTCGAAGGTGCGGCCGCGGCGCAACGCGGCGAAGGCCCCGGCCGGCACCCCGATCAGCAGGCTGATGACGGCGGCGGCGCCGATCAGCTCCAGCGTGCGCGGCAGGCGCAGGGCGATGTCGTCGATCACCGGCTGGTTGCTGGACAGCGAGGTGCCGAAATCCAGCCGCAGCAGCGCGCCCAGCTTGTTCAGGTATTGCTGCCACAGCGGCAGGTCGAGGCCCAGCTTGGCGCGCAGCGCCGCGACGGCCTCGGCGCTGGCCGCGCCGCCGTCGCCGCCCGACAGCAGCAGTTCGGCCGGATCTCCGGGCACCAGATAGATGGCAAAGAAGACGATGGTGACGACCATCCACAACAGCAGCACGCTGACCAGCAATCGTCGTATCAACCAGAACATGCCCTTCCTCCCCTTTCGCGCCTGCTTGCCCGTCGGCCCGCCGTCCTGCGGTCGCCCGCATCGCCGCACCCTCCGGGCGGAGGATGCGCGCAAGCCTCCGCGATGCGGCGGCTGCACGGGTCGGCCCTGCGGCAGGCGATCTGTCCCCTTCTGCGCGAACCTTTCGCCGGTCCGTCCTCTCGCAGATGCGCCGATACTTTCGCCGCGGGCCGCGCCCGTCAACCATATTTCCTTATTCAGCACATATTTCTGATTTCATCCCTATTATAGGATTTGAAGGCCGGTGGGCACAGGGTCGGGTCAGCAGGGCAAAGCGCAGCGCCAGGGCGCTGCCGACAAAGCCCAGGCCCGCGACCAGGCCGATGAAGATGCCGGTACCGCCCAGGCCGGCCGGGAATCCCATCAGGTAGCAGACCGTGAAGCCCAGCGGCCAATAACCGACGAGGCCGATCAGCATCGGCACCAGCGTGTCGGAGATCCCCCGCAGCACATGCGAGGTGATGCCCTGCAATCCGTCGGCCACCTGCAGCAGCGCCACCATGGCCATGAAGCCGACGGCATGCCGATAGGTGGGCAGGTTCTCGGGCCGGGCGGGGTCGAGGAACAGCCCGACCAGCGCCTCGGGAAACAGCCAATAGATCGTGCTGGTCACGCACATCGCCGCCACCACCAGGCCGATGGCGGTCCAGCCGGCCCGGCGCACGGCTTCCATGCTGCCGGCGCCCCAGGCCCAGCCGACACGCACCATCGCCGCCACGCCGAGGCCGAGCGGGATCGCAAAGGCCAGTCCGACATATTGGAACGAGATCGCCATGCCGGCCAGATCGACGGTAGAGATGCGCCCGGCCAGCAGCTGCGCGGCGGTGAACAGCCCGCTTTCGGATAGCACGAACAGCCCGATCGGCACCCCCAGCAGCAGCAATCGCCCCAGGCTGCGCAGATCCGGCTGCCAGAGCCGGTGGAAATAGCGATAGCCGCGCAGATGCGGGCGCAGCCGGACATAGAGGATCAGCAGCGCCAGCACCGCCAGATTGGCGGCGATGGTGGCATAGGCGATGCCCCTCAGCCCCAACTGCGGCAGCCCCTCGCGCGGGGCGGTCAGCAGATAGCCGAGGCCAAAGCTGAGAGCGGTGCCGATGGCGATCATGCTCAGCACAACATGGGTCAGCCCATGCGCGGCCAGCACGTTACGAAACACCATCACCGCCAGCGCCGGCAGCAGCACGAAGCCATAGATGCCGGCAAAGGCACCGGCCTCGGCCGCGGTGGCCGGGTCCTGGCCCAGCCGGACCAGCAGCGGCGTCAGATGCAGGAACAGCGGCAGCGCCAGCGCCGACATCAGCAGCGCCGCCCACAGCCCGTCGATGAAATGCCGCCGCCCGCCATCCGCCTCGCCGCCGCCGATGGACTGCGCCACCAGCGTCGCCACCGCGGTCAGCGCGCCGCCGGCGAACAGCAGCAGCGGCGCGATCACCGACATCGCCAGCGTTCCGGCAGCCAGCGGCCCGGCGCCCAGCCAGCCCATCAGCAGGATATTGGTGCTCTGCTGCAGGAAGATCGCCACCTGCCCGAGGATCAGCGGCCAGGCCAGCGCCAGGGTGGCCAGGATCTCGCCGCGCCAGCGGGACGGCGCGCGCGGGGGCGCGGCGTGGCAGGTGGTGTCGCTCATCTCATCCGCCGGTCCGGGGAAACGACGGGGCGCGCACGCGGTCAGGCGGGCGCGCCCGGCAGGGTTCAGGGCATCGCCACCACGAAGGTCATCTCGACCAGGATGTCGGGCGCGGCCATCTCGGCCTGCACGGTGGCGCGGGTCGAGGTGGCGCCGGGCGGCGTCCAGGCATCCCAGACCGCGTTCATGCCGGCGAAATCGCCCTTGATGTCCTTGATAAAGATCTGGGTGGCGATGATGCGGTCGCGGGTGGTGCCGGCATGAGCCAGCAATTCGTCCACGCCGTCGAGGATCTGCCGGGTCTGGCCGGCAATGTCCTGCGTGCGGTCGGGCGCGACCTGCCCGCCCAGATAGAGGGTGCCGTTGTGGATCACATAGCGCGAGCGGCGGGCATTGGTGTCGAAACGGGTCGGCAGCGTCATGGCGGTTTCCCTGTCGGTCGGGTTCGGGTGAGGGGCCGGGCCACGCGCGGGGCGGCCCGGCTTGTTGTCGGTCAGGTCAGGCGGAATGGCCATAGGCGGCGCGCGCGGTGGCGGCCGAGATGGTGCCCTCCTTGAGGTCCCGCGCCACCTGTGCCGCCGGCCGCAAGGCGGGGTCGCCGAAGCCGCCAGCGCCGGGGGTCAGCACCTCGATCACGTCGCCGGGCAGCATCTCGCCCAGCGGCTTGGTCTCCGGCCCGGCACCGACGAGGCAGGTCACGCCGCCCGAGGCGCCCTCGCGCCCGCCATCCAGCCCCCAGGGCTTCGAGCGGATGCGCGAGCCGTCGGCGCTGACCCGGCAGGTATCCTCGACGCGATAGACCCGGCGCAGGCCCATGCCGCCGCGATACTGCCCGGCGCCGCCGGAATCGTCGGCCAGCTCGTAGCGCAGCACGGTGATGGGATATTCGCCCTCCAGCGCCTCGACCGGCAGGTTCGAGGTGTTGGTCATGTGGACATGCACCCCGTCCAGCCCGTCCTTGTTGTGGCGGGCGCCATTGCCGCCGCCGATCGTCTCCAGATAGACCCAGAGCGAGCGGTCGGGACGGTTGCCGATGAAGGTGATGCCATAGCAGCTGCCATTGCTGGCCGCCGTCACCCGGTCCGGCACCACCGGCGCCAGCGCGCCGTGGATCAGGTCCACCACCCGCTGGCAGGCCGACAGCCGCCCGTTCACCGCCGCCGGATGCACGCAGTTCAGCAGGCTGCCCAGTTCGGCGGTGACATGCAGCGGCCGGGCGATGCCGGCATTCGGGGGCACGTTCGGGTCCACCACCGTCTTGACCGCGTAATAGACGGTCGAGAGCAGCGCGGTATAGACCACGTTCAGCCCATCGCGCACCTGTTTCGGGCTGGTGAAATGCAGGTGCATCTCGTCGCCCTCGATGCGGATGGTGACGCCCATCTCCATGTCGTGCGGATAGCTGCCGGTCTCGAACACGTCGCTGAAAGTATAGGTGCCGTCCGGGATCTGGCGGATGCCGGCGCGGATCTTGCGCTCGGCATAGTCCTGCAGTTCGCGACCGGCCATGTCGACGACATCAGCGCCGTATTTCTCGCACAGCGCCACCATGCGGCTGACGCCCAGCCGGTTCGCCGCCATCTGAGCGCGCAGGTCCGACAGGCGCTCATGCGGCACCTGGCAGTTCAGCAGCACCAGATCCTGCACGTCCTTTTGCAGCACACCCCGGTTGTAGAGGCGGATCGGCGGAATGCGGATGCCCTCCTGATAGATATGGGCGTGGCTGCGGTCGGCGAAATCCGAATGGTGGGCGGTGTTGATCGCCCAGGCCACCAGCCTGTCCTCGTAGAAGACCGGCTCGGCCAGCACGATGTCGGGCAGGTGGGTGCCGCCGCCCTCATAGGCGTCGTTGCCGATGAACACGTCGCCGGGCTTGATGTCCTCCAGCCGGTTCCGCTCCATCACCAGCGGGATGAAGCTGATGAAGCTGCCCAGATGGACCGGAATATGCTCGGCCTGGCACAGCATGGCGCCGCGCGCATCGAAGATCGCGGTCGAGCAGTCGCGGCGCTCCTTGATGTTGGTCGAGTAGCTGGCGCGGACCAGCGCCTCGCCCATCTCGTCCACGGTGGATTCAAAGGCGCTGCCGATGACCTCGACGGTGATCGGGTTCAGCCCGGTGGGGCTGACGAAATCCGCCATTTCCTTGTGCAGTTCCTTGTTCATCACACCGCCTCCAGGATCAGGTTGAGATAGGCGTCCACCCGCGCCACCATGTCGCTGGGAATGACGGTGGTGGTGTCCATCTGGTCGACGATGGCCGGGCCCCGGACCACGTTGCCGGCCCGCAGCCCGGCGCGGTCGTAAAGCGTGCTGTCGACGAAATCGCCGGCCGCGCTGTCCCAGACCTTGCGGCTGCCGGTGACGGCGGCCGAGGCATCCTCGCCCCCCATCTCGTGCCGGGTCAGCTGCGCCTTGTCGACGGTGCCGATGGCCTCGACGCGATAGGTCACCATCTGGATCGGCTCGCCCTCGGCGATGAAGCCGTAGAGCTGGCGGTGGCTGTCGAGGAAGCCCTGCTCGACCGCCTTCAGCGTCGCGGCGCTGATCGGCCCGTCGGGCACGTTGACCGCGATCTCGTAGTTCTGGCCGACATAGCGCAGGTCGATGGTGCGGCGCAGGCCCTGCCGCTGCGGGGCGATGCCCTCCTCGTCGAACCAGTGCCGGGCGCGGCCCTCCAGCTCGTCGAAGATGGCTTGCAGGTTGCCGATGCCGCCCGCGTCCATCACCTGCAGGCTGGTGCTGGCAAAGGAGGTGCGCAGGTCGGTCATCAGCAGGCCCAGCGCACAGAGGATGCCGGGGGTCAGTGGCACCAGAATCCGGGTCATCCCCAGCTGCCGGGCCAGCCGCGCCGCATGCACCGGGCCGGCGCCGCCGAAGGCCACCATCGTATAGTCGCGCGGGTCATGGCCGCGCTGGACCGAAATCACCCTTATCGCCTTGGCCATGTTGGCGGACACGATTTCCAGGATGCCCTCGGCGGTCTCCATCAGGCCCAGGCCCAGCCGGTCGGCCACGCCCTGCACCGCCGCCGCCGACAGGTCGCGATCGATCTTCATGCGGCCGTTCAGCAGGTATTCCGGGTTCAGGGTCTGCAAGACCACATTGGCGTCGGTGACCGTCGGCTCGGTATTGCCGTTGCCGTAGCAGGCCGGCCCCGGATAGGCGCCGGCGCTGCGCGGCCCCACCTTCAGCAGCCCGCCGCTGTCGACATAAGCGATCGAGCCGCCACCGGCGCCGACGGTGTGGATGTCCAGCATCGGCGCCTTGATCGGATAGCCATGCACCACCGACTCGTTGACGATGCGGCATTCGCCATCGGTCAGCAGCGCCACATCGGAGCTGGTGCCGCCCATGTCGAAGGTGATCAGGTTGCGGATGCCGGTCATCTCGGCGATGCGCTGCGCCGAAACCACGCCGGTGCTGGGCCCCGACAGCACGGTGCGCACCGGGAATTCGGACGCGGTGCCGGGGCTGATGACGCCGCCATTGGATTGCGTCAGATGCGGCGCGGCGGGCACGTTCAGGTCATTGAGCCGCCCGACCAGCCGGTCCACGTAACCCTTCATCACCGGGCCGAGATAGCCGTTCACCACCGCCGTCGACATCCGCTCGAACTCGCGGAACTCGGGCGCGATGCGGCTGGAGATCGAGGCGAAGGCCTCCGGGAATTCCTCCGCCAGGATGCGGGCGGCCATTTCCTCGTGGTCGCTGCGCTGGAAGCTGTAGAGGAAGCAGACCGCCACCGCCTCGACACCCTCGTCGCGCAGCTTGCGCACGGCGGCGCGCAGCCCGGCCTCGTCGATGGGAGTCTCGATCTCGCCGGTATGCAGCACGCGCTCGGCCACGCCGATGCGGCGGTCGCGCGACACCAGCACCGGCGGCTTGTCGGCCTGGAGATCATAGAGGTCGGGGCGCTTCTGGCGGCCGATTTCCAGCAGGTCGCGGAAGCCGTCGGTGGTGATCAGCCCGGTCGGCACGCCGCGGCCCTGGATCAGGGCATTGGTGGCGACCGTGGTGCCATGGCCGACATAGACCAGCTCGGATGCGTCGACGCCCGCTTCCGCCACGCTCTCGCGCACGCCGTTGGCGATGCCCTCAGAGGGGTCCGCCGGCGTCGAGGACACCTTCCAGACCTCGATGCGGCCGCTTTCCTCGTGGAACAGGCAGATGTCGGTAAACGTGCCCCCGGAGTCGACTCCGATTCTCCATCCCATCTTTCTTCTCTCCCTTGCGGGCAGCCAGGCAGCAGCGGCGCCCCAGTGGCCGCACTCTGTGGCGGGGCCAGGCGGGGTGTCAAGTCAGTTCTAATAATCAATCTGGATTTATTTTATAATTCTGATTATAGGATTATATGGACAAACCCGCCCGGAAGGGTCATGACCGCGACAGCCGGTCGCTTTGCCTTTCCTGCGTCGCGGCGCTAACAGGGGAGGCCCGACGCGCCCGCCTGCCGCCCGCCCTGCCGCAGCCCCTTGACCCTGTTTTCCGAAAGGCTGCCCCATGCGCAGCAACAGCCTGCCCCCCCATCTGCGCCAGATCGCGCTGAACTCGCGCCTGCTCGCCACGCTGCCGCCGGAGGTGCAGCAGCTGCTGCTGGATGCCGCGCAGGTGATTCGGCTGGAGCGGGGGGCGAGCCTGTTCCATTGCGGCGACACCGCCCATGCCATCCACATCGTCGCCGAGGGCTGGGTGAAGCTCTATCGCATCGCACCGAACGGCATCGAGGCGGTGGTCGGGGTGATGACCCGCGGCCAGAGCTTTGGCGAGCCGATCGCGCTGCGCCGGGCGGCCTATCCGGTCTCGGCCGAGGCCAGTACCGATTGCTGCCTGATCACGGTGCCGGCCCAGGCCATGCTGGACATGTTGCAGACCCGGCCGGACGTGGCGATCTCGGTGCTGTCGGCGGTGTTCATGCATCTGCAGGGGCTGGTCGAGCAAATCGAGCAGCTGAAAGCGCGCTCGGGCGCGCAGCGGGTGGCGGAGTTCCTGCTGGAACTGTGCCCGGAGGGCGTCGACAGCGCCAAGGTGACGCTGCCCTATGACAAGGTGCTGATCGCCGGGCGGCTGGGGATGAAGCCCGAAAGCCTCAGCCGCGCCTTTGCCCGGCTGCGCGCGCATGGCGTGCGCATCGAGCAGTCCAGCGCCGCCATCGCCTCGGTCTCGCGGCTGCGGGCGCTGACCGAGGCCGATGCCACCGGCGCCCTCGACCAGGTGGTCTGAGGCTCAGCCGATCGCCACCCAGGTCAGCACCCAGACCACCGCCATCCACAGCCCCAGCGGCACCATCGCCATCGACAGCCAGCCGGGCGCGGCCGAGAGATGCAGGAAGCCGCCGAGGATCGTGCGCGCCTTGGTCCAGGCCAGCACCAGCAGCAGGGCGGCGGCGACGGGGCCGTGGAAGGCGCCGGCAGCCACGGTGCCCAGGGTCAGGGCGATCAGCAGCAGCCAGTTGCGGGTCAAGGCATCCATGGCATCACCCCAGCAGATAGATGGGTGGCAGGATCAGCACCCAGACCAGATCGACCATGTGCCAGAACATCGCCCCCGCCTGCACCCCGTCATGGCGGGCGCGGATCGAGACCAGCGCCAGCACGAAGATCCCGGCCAGCACATGCGCGGCGTGAAAGCCGGTCAGCAGATAGTAGAAGGTGAAGAAGACATGGGTCTCCATGCCGATCCCGGCATGGATGTCGCGACCATATTCCATGCCCTTGACCACCAGGAAGGCCACGCCGCCCAGCATGGCCAGCAGCAGCGCCACGCGCGCCGCCCGCCGCGCGCCGGCCCGCGCCGCGCGCTCGGCCCGGGCCGCGAACCAGCCCGAGGTGACCAGGATCAGCGTATTGGCCGCCGCGGCGCGGCCGTCCAGCATGGCCTGGGCCGCGGCGAAGCCCTCGGCATCCATCAGCCGCAGCACGGTCATCACCGACAGGCCGGCGCCGAAGACCAGCACCTCCGAGGCGATCAGAATCCACATGATCAACTCGCCCGGCAGGTCGTCCAGTCGCATCACATCACCAGTTGCCGATAGATTTCCGGCAGGGCGGTGGTCAGGCGGTCGGGCTCGCGGATCACCGAGAAGCCGCCCTGCCCGAAGATGCGCGGGAACCAGGACTGCGCGTCGCGGTCGATGGTGATGCCATAGACCGCGTGGCCGGCGCGGCGGGCCTCGCGCACCGCCATGGCGCTGTCCTCGATGCCGTGGCGGCCCTCGTAATGGTCGAGGTCGTTGGGCTTGCCGTCGGTAATGACGATCAGCAGCCGCCGGGCATTCGCCGCCTGCGCCAGACCGCGGGAGGCATGGCGGATGGCGGCGCCGAGCCGGGTGTAGAAGCCCGGTTGCAGGGCATGGATGCGGGCCTCGATCTCCTGGCCCATCGGCTCGTCGAAGGCCTTGCAGTCATGGATCCAGACCCGGTCGCGCTTCAGCGACGAAAAGCCCTGGATGGCAAAGCGGTCGCCGCAGGCATCCAGCCCCCAGGCCAGCGCGGTCAGCGCCTCGCGGGCGATGTCGATCACCGGCCGCCCCGTCGTCGCGCTCTCGGTCGAGCGCGACACGTCGAGCAGGATCGACACCGCGAGGTCGCGCTTTTCCGGCCGGGCCTGCTGCCAGATGCGGTCGCTGCCGCGCCCGGTGGCGCGCAGGTCGGCGACGGCGCGCAGGGTGGCGTCGAGGTCCAGTTCGTCGCCGTCGGGCTGGGCATGGCGGATCTGCCGGGCCGGGCGCAGCGCCTCGAACTGGCGCTTGACGGCGCGGATGCGGCGCTGGCTGGCCAGGTCGGTGATGCCGGCGAAATCCGGCTTCGGCTGCACCGGCGCCGCCAGCACCCGGCAATGATCGGCCAGCCAGGTTCCGGAGCGCGCCTCCCATTCGGGATAGGTGAAGCGGTCGGCCAGCCGCTCGCGGTCGACATCCTCGGGCGCCAGGTCCAGATGCAGCTTCAGCCGCGTGGCCGGGGCCTTGGAGACCTGGCCCAGCACGATCTCCTCATGGTCCTCGGCGGCCTTCTTGGCATTGTCGAGATCGTCGTCCTCGACCCGGCGGTTGAGGTTCATGAACTCGGCCCAGGCCAGCATGGCCTCGAACTTGAACAGGATGATGCTGTCCTTGCGCTCGGCCTGGTCGGCCTTCATCCGCCGCGCCTTGCGGGCGGTGGCATCGCCGGTCTCCTCGGGGGTGCCGACGCCGGGCAGGCTGCCGACCTCGCTGCGCGCCGAGGCGGCCAGGCCGCGCAGGTCGGGCCACAATACCACCGGCAGCATCGGCCGATAGCCCTGCGGGGCGCGCCAGTCGGCGGGCGGGTCGGCATAGGCGGCCAGCAGGCCGGGCTCGGGCGGGGTCGGGTCGCCCAGCAGGTGCCGGGCCAGCGCCTCGACCTGCGCCTCGGTGCCGCGCAGCCGCGGCCGCTGCCGGCCGCGCAGATGCGCATCGGCCAGCCGCCACCACAGCGCCGTCAGGCCGGGCGCCGCCGCCAGCGTCGCCCGCGTCATCGCCATCCCGGCGGCCAGCATCGCCAGATCGGCGCGGAAGGGATCGGCCTCGGCCCGCATCGGCGGCGCATGCGCGGCCGCCGCCGCCAGCCACAGATAGAGGCCCTCGTTATCGGCACGGTCGGGGAACAGCGCCAGCTCCGCCGGCAGGCGCAGCGCCTCGCCGTCGAAGCTGGCCCGGGGCAGCTGGTCGGCGTCGAAGGCCAGCTTGCGCCGCCAGGAGATGCGGTGGCGGCCGGCCTCGTCGGCCACCGGCTTCAGCTCCACATCCGCGGCGCCGCCGAGGCCGCGAAACAGCACCGCCGCCCGGCCGCGCATGGCGTCGAAACCCACCGCTGCCTCGGCAAAGCGCGGCGGCGGGTCCATACGCGAGGCCAGCAGGTGCCAGAGCTTGCCGACGGTTTCCTCGGGCTCCCAGGGTGCGATGTCGAGGCCGGACATGCCGTCAGCCCGTCACCGCCACGACCAGATCCCACAGCCCCTTGCGGGTGTCGGCATCGTCGGTCAGCGGCTCGATCATGGCGGCATGGATGGCGCGCTCGACCGGCATGCCGCCGGCGATCAGCGTCGCGGCATAGATCACCAGCCGGGTGGAGACACCCTCCTCCAGGTCCTGGCCCTTCAGCCCGCGCAACTTGCCCGCCAGCCGCACCAGCATGGCGGCCCGGCCCTCGTCGAGGCCGCTTTCGCGCATGACCACCGGCAATTCGTGCTCGGGCGACGGGAAGGTGAATTCCAGCGACAGAAAGCGCTGCCGGGTCGAGGGTTTCAGCGTCTTGAGGATGTTCTGGTAGCCGGGGTTGTAGCTGGCGACCAGCATGAAGCCCGGGGCCGCGGCCAGTTCCTCGCCGGTGCGGTCGATCGGCAGGATGCGGCGGTCGTCGGTCAGCGGATGCAGCACCACGGCCACGTCCTTCCTCGCCTCCACCACCTCGTCGAGATAGCAGATCGCGCCCTCGCGCACGGCGCGGGTCAGCGGCCCGTCCACCCAGACAGTCTCGCCGCCCTTGAGCAGATAGCGCCCGATCAGGTCGGCCGCCGACAGGTCGTCATGGCAGGCCACGGTATAGAGCTTGCGCCCCAGCCGCGCCGCCATATGCGCCACGAAACGGGTCTTGCCGCAGCCGGTCGGGCCCTTCAGCAGCAGGGGCAGCTCATTGTTGAACGCCGCCTCGAAGATGGCGCATTCGTCGCCCTGCGGCAGGTAGAAGGGGGCATCCGCCCCCCTCCGTTGCGTGGTCGGTTCCACGGTCATGTCCATCACTTCACCATGCCATGCGATTGGTCGAGCCGCTGCTGTTCGACCGGGCCGGGCTGGATCACCTCGCGCCGCGGGAACAGCAGCGCATAGATCATCAGCAGTGCCCCCGCCACCACCGCCACGCCCGAGCCGAAGCGCATCCAGAAGAACAGGATCAGCTCGTCCTGCGCCTCCATGTAGCCCATCAGGCCGAGGACGCGCTGCAGATGCGTCTGCACGGTGCCGGCAAAGGTCAGCACGAAGGTCATGAACAGCATGCCGCCCGACATCAGCCAGAAGGCCGCCATGTTCATCACCTGGTTATAGGGATCGCGCCCGCGCAGGATCGGCAGCGCATAGGTGAACAGCGCCAGGTTGAGGCAGACATAGGCGCCGTAGAAGGACAGGTGCCCGTGCGCCGCGGTGATCTGGGTGCCGTGGGTGTAATAGTTCACCCCGTGCAGCGTGTGCAGGAAGCCCCAGACCCCGGCGCCGAAGAAGGCCAGCACCGCGCAGCCCAGCGCCCAGAGCAGCGCCGCCTTGTTGGGATGGTCGCGGCGGCCCTTCCAGACCATGACGAAGGCAAAGGACATCATGGCGAAGAACGGCACCACCTCGAAGCTGGAGAAGATCGAGCCGATCCACTGCCAGTAGGCCGGCAGGCCGATCCAGTAATAGTGGTGGCCGGTGCCGAGGATGCCCGAGAACAGCGCCGTGGCGACGATGACATAGAGCCATTTCTCGACCACCTCGCGGTCCACGCCGGTCAGCTTCAGCATCAGGAAGCCGAGGATCGAGGCCATGATCAGCTCCCACACGCCCTCCACCCACAGGTGGACGACGTTCCACCAGTATTGCTTGTCGAGCGCGAGGTTCGGCGGATTGTAGAACGAGAACAGGAACAGCAGCGCCAGACCCCACAGACCGATCAGCAGGATCGAGGAAATGACGGTCTTGCGGCCCTTCAGCACGGTTAGCGACACGTTCCACAGGAAGATCAGCGCCGCCACGACGATGCCGATCTTGACCCAGCGGGGCTGTTCGAGGAACTCGCGCCCTTCACGGCCGAGCAGGAAGTTGCCCTCGAACAGGTTGAACAGATAGGTCACGACCACGCCGGCGGTGCCGATCACCAGGATCGCCAGCTGGATATAGGCGGCTTTGACCGAATGGATCTCGCGCTCTGCCTCCTCGGGGATCAGGAAATAGGCGGCGCCGAAGAAACCGGTCAGCAGCCAAACGATCAGCGAGTTGGTGTGCAGCATCCGGGCGATGCTGAACGGCAGCACCTCGGACAGGAAGTTCGGCTCGACATAGATATAGCCGATCACCAGCCCCATGCTGACCTGAACGGCAAACAGGATCAGCGCAACCCAGATATAGGCCAGCGCGACTCTTTGCGATTGATATTTCATGGTTTCCTTCGCTCCTTCGCGCTCAGCCCAGCTCGTTCGGCGGCCAGCCCTGGGTATCGATGCGGCCGGTCCACAGCAGGAAGTCGGACAGCGCGCGGATATCCTCGTCGCTGAGGTGGAATTGCGGCATCTGGCGGCGGCCCTCCGCACCGGAGGGTTGCGCCTCCATCCAGCCCTTCAGGGTCTCGAAGGCGGCCTCGGGGTCGTCCTCGACACCCCAGCGCGTCATCACATTGCCCAGTTCGGGGGCGAAATAGGCGCCCTCGCCCAGGATGGTGTGGCAGTTGACGCAGGCCTTCATCTCCCACACATGCTTGCCGCGCTGCACGCTTTCGGTCAGCCCCTCGCGGTCGGTCGAGACATTGACGATATACCAGTGGCCATGGGCGAACAGCCCGATGAAGATGAGGATGAAGAACAGCGACCCGCCATAGAAGATGTTGCGGGCCATGCTCTTCGTCAGGACTTCGCGCATGCGAGACTCTCCCGAAACGGTTGGCGTTGAGACCCGGTTGCCAAATGGGCGCCGCCGCGGCCTTGATGAAAGTCAAGATAGCCGGTTTTTTCCGATGCTAGATTGCGCTGGAACAAGGAGAGGTCGATGCAGGGCGAAACGGATGGCGAGGGGCGCGGCGCGGCCGGCCCGGCGGGGACGCGGCGTGACTGGCCGGTCTGGAAGCTGGCAGTACTGCTTTACGTCTTTGCCGCGACGGCGGTGGCTATCAACCTGTTCATGCTGGGTTTATTGGGGCAATGGGTCGGATTTCCGGCGCTGTCGCCGCGCCAGGTCCTGATGCTTTCGGTGCCGCTGGGGCTGCCCGCCGCCTGGGCCGCCGGCCTCTGGGTGCGCCACCTGCTGGACGAGGCCGAAGGGTAGGAAGCGCCCGGTCCGGACTCATGCCGCTCCGCAGCGGATAGCGATAACTCGCGCAGAAGGCGAATCACCTGCGCGATATGCGATGCTGCGGCCGGGCCACGCGCAATGCGACGCGCCTGCCCCGAAATTGGCCCCGAATATGTCGTGGCCCACACGACCACCCGCGCCGATCATGTCGCGCCGCACTCCCCGGCCATGGCGAGGTCACCGCACCCGCGCCGCCAGCACCTGCAAAAGCGCCGGACCAGTCGCACCGGGCCTTGGCCCCCGCTCACCTCCGCCGCGCGCGCCACAGGGTCGCCAGCCGGTGCAGCATGCCGGCAAAGGTCACCGCCCAGGCCGCCAGCGCGCCATAGAAGAAGAGCCGCGCCAGCCCGCCCAGAAAACCCAGTTCCAGCGCCCGGTCCATCTGCCAGGTGCAGGCGCTGTACATGCCCAGCGGGAACACCAGCCCCCAGTAGAGCGGGTCGTAGCGGAGCGGGAACCGCTGGCGGACATGGCGCCACCAGCCCAGCACCAGCAGCATCGGAATCCACCAGGTGCCGGTCGCCCAGTACAGCACCGTGAACCCCTTGAGGAAGGGCAGCAGCGAATCCAGCAGCGGCGCCTGCGGGGCATTCTGCACCAGCAGGGCCCCGGCCAGCGTCGAGATCGCCATCGCGCCCATGTTGATCCAGTAGGGCGGGGTCAGGTCGGAGGGCGAGAAGCGGAAGAACGCATAGCGGAAGAAGATCAGCGCCATCAGCCAAGTGTAGAGCATGCCGCCGCAGAGCCAGGTGGCCAGCGCGATGAAGTTCAGCTCGATGCGCCAAGGCTGGGTCGCGCCGCCGGCCAGCAGCGCGCTGGTCACGGACAGCGCCTGGGTGGCGACGACCGCCAGCAGCCAGGCGCCGTTGATGCCCTGGTCGAGGCTGGGCTTGCGGCGGCGCACGGTGAAGGCGGCGAAGATGGTATAGGTCAGCGCCAGCCACAGCAGCCCGGCCAGCATCCACAGAACCCGGCCGAGGGGGTAATTGCCCGCGATCAGGATCACCTGCCCGGCCAGCACCCCGGTTCCGGCCACGGTGGTGAAATAGCCCGGCCCGGTGGCATGGGCGGTCATGTCGGCGAAGAAGCGGCGGCCATGGCGCAGGGCGCGGGCGGCGTAAAGCCCGCAGAGCAGCAGATATTGCCCGGCATTGAGCACGAACAGCGCGCGGGCGACGAGCGGATGGCCGAGCATCCAGGCAGAAAGCGACACGATGCCGGTGGCCATGACCAGCCCGAAATAGGCCGGCGACAGATCGGCCAGCCCGGTTCCGCGCGCCCGCGCCCAGGCCGGGCGCGAGGGCGTCGTGCCGCCGCCCATCGCCAGCCTGTCCCCTGCCTTGCCGCCGGCCGCCATCACCCGCCCCTTCGCCCTATCCTGCCGCCGTTATGCGCCCCGC
>JBEBVF010000045.1:0-23117 GCA_040392885.1 Paracoccus sp. (in: a-proteobacteria)
CCGATCTGGCGGTGACGGTGCGCATCCTCGAAGGGCTGGGCCATGGCGAGACCTTCGCGGCCTCCTTTGCCAGCGCCCTCGACCTCGCCGCGGAAATCGCGCCTAGCTGACGCTGCCGCCAGGCCGCCCGGACAGGACGCGGGGCCCCAATCAGCACCGGCCTGAAACTTTGGCCTTGGCGCCCACCGTCAGACGGCGTGGTGACGGCGCGATTCCGTGACGGGGCCTGCCCCCGTCCCCGCGCCGCCCGCGAAACGCCGCAAGCCAGACGCATTCATCCGGCACCGACCTTCCCTGCCCCCGCAACCGATGCCCTCACCCGCCGCCCTCCTCCAGCGCGCGGGTGCAGCAGGCCACCGCCCTTGCCATATGCTTGGCGACGTTGCGCCGCGACATGCCGCAGCGCGCGGCGATCTCGTGAAAGCTCAGGCCTTGGGCGCGGTTCATCAGGAACAGCCGGCGCGTGGTTTCCGGCATGGCCTCCAGCGCCCGGCGCACGGCCTCGGCCGATTGCCGCGCCGACAGCAACTCAAAGGCCGGGTCCGGCGGCGGCAGCGGTGGCGCCGCCCCGGCCTGCCAGGCCCGGCGCACCGTCTCGCGGCGCAGATGGTCGATGGCGGCATTGCGGGCGGCGCGGCTCAGGAAGGCCGCCGGGTTGCCCTGCAACTCACCCTTCCGTTCCCACAGGCGCAAGAACACGTCCTGCACCAGGTCCTGCGCCAGACTGCGATTGCCGATGCGCCGCGCGATCTGGCGTTCGAGCCGCCCGCCCTCGTCGCGATAGAGGCGGGTCAGCGTGTCACGGGAGCAGGAGAACATTGCAGCGGCCAGGGTCCACGTCGCATTCCGGGGAGTCTGGCGGATGCGGCGCGCGCATCGGCTGGCAGGGCCATCGCTACTGTGCCCGGCGCCGTGCTGTCCACCGCGGCACCCCTCCCCGCGACCGCATATGTTGCGGGTATGCCACGATTTTGGCCTCTGAAGCATATCTTACTAAAATTATCGGATATTGCCGTTCCCCGACCGGCCCTCCCGGACGTGACCCCTGCGATGCCGGCATGAGCAGGCCGGCACCGCATTGTGAAAAAGGGGACAGACATGACATATCGGGAATGCAGCGGGACGCCGGGGCGCCGGCGGCTGCCGCTCTGGCTGCTGATGGGCGGGGCGGTGCTGCCGTCGCTGGCCGCGCCGGCCTTGGGCCAGACGGCCCGGACCGTGCAGCTGGAGACGGTGGTGATCACCGCCAGCGGCCACGCCCAGACCCTGCCGGATGCGCCGGCCACGGTCACCGTGATCGACGGCGAGGAGATCGCCTCCAAGCCCTATGCGACCGTGGCCGACGTGCTCAAGGGTGTGCCGGGGGTGATCGTCAGCGCGCCCTCGGGCCGCTCGGGGGCCGAGACCATCTCGATCCGCGGCCTGGGCGAGAGCTATGTGCTGACGCTGGTCGACGGCAAGCCGGTCGGCAATTCGCAGGAGGCAACCTATAACGGCTTCGGCTCGGGCCTGGCGATGTCCTACCTGCCGCCGCCCTCGGCCATCGAGCGCATCGAGATCATCCGCGGGCCGATGTCCTCGCTCTACGGCTCCGCCGCGTCGGGGGGCGTGATCAACATCATCACCAAGCCGGTGGCCGATGTCTGGTCGGGCTCGATGACGCTGGGCACCAGCCAGTACAAGCGCAGCGGCGCCGGCGATGCCAGCGAGGGCCGCTTCTATCTCAGCGGCCCGCTGGTCGGCGACCGGCTGGGCCTGGCGCTGTTCGGCGCCCGCCACCAGCGCAGCAAGGACGAGATGGTGGTGTCGGGCCGCGGCGGCGAGACCCTGCAATCGCAGGACGTCACCCGGCAATCGCTGGGCGCGCGGCTGAGCTGGAAGATCGACGACCGCCAGAGCCTGGAATTCGAGACCGTCCACAGCGAGCAGGACACCACCACCATCCCGCTGGCCGGCGGCACCCCGGGCGGTGTCAGCGTCAGCCGCAACAATTACGGGTTGTCGCACAGCATCGGCTGGGGCGAGGGTTTCGAGACCACGACCTTCCTGACCATGGAGGATGTCGATTTCGAGAACGGCTCGAACGTCTCCGGCTACGAGATGCTGAACCTCGACAGCAAGACCAACCTGACCTTCGGCCGCCACGACCTGACCTTCGGCGCCGACTGGCGCGACGAGACCACGCGCCACGACCCCGACCGGGTCAGCGTCGACCCGGTGATGTCGCGCTGGCAATGGGCGCTGTTCGCCGAGGACAATTTCCACCTGACCGACGACCTGACCCTGACCATGGGCCTGCGCTATGACTATAACGAGCGTTACGGCGCCCATGTCACGCCGCGCGCCTATGCGGTCTGGCACGTCAATCCCTCGCTGACCGTCAAGGGCGGGGTCAGCGGCGGCTACAAGACGCCGACGCTGAAACAGGCCGACAGCAACATCTTCGAGCCATCGGGCGGCGACGGGCGCGCGCGCGACCAGGGCAATACCGACCTCAAGCCCGAGGAAAGCACCAATTTCGAGATCGGGGCGATCTGGGAATCGGCCGGCGGCGTGCAGGTCGGGCTGACCGCCTATCACACCCGCTTCCGCAACAAGATCACCACCGAGCAGATCTGCGCCCATGACACGCCGGTGCCGGGCCTGCCCAGCGATTGCGGGATGAACTCGCCCACCGATCCGATCAAGTGGATCAACCAGTATGTGAACCGCGACGCGGCCGAGCTGAACGGGGTCGAGCTGACGGTGGACTTCACGCTGGGCGACGTGGACGTGGCCTTCAACTACACCTATGCCGACAGCGAGATCACCAAGGGCGCCGCGGTGGGCAGCCGGTTCAACAACAGCCCGCTGCATGTCGCCAACCTGCGGCTGGACTGGCAGGCGACCGATGCGCTGTCGGTCTGGGGCAATGCGCAATATCGCAGCGCCACCTACGACACCGGCAGCGGCCATATCGGCGAGCATGCCATCGTCGATATCGGCCTCGACTATGACTTCAACGACAATGTCATGGGCAGCTTCGCGGTCTACAATGTCGACGACCGCACCTTCGGCAATACCGGCTACAATGACGGCCGCCGCTTCTACCTGGGGCTGACCAGCAGCTTCTGAGACACCGGCTCCGGCCGCCGCAAGCGCGGCCGGAGCAAACCTTTTGCCCCCAGGGGCTAAGGGGGCGGCTGGAGCGGCCCCCCACCTCGGCACAAGCAGCCACCGACAGGCAGAGCCGCCGTCATCGCGGGAGGCGAGTATCCCCGCGCCCCTTCCCCTCCGCCAACCCCGGTTTCGGCGCAATCGAGGCTGACCCGCCGCCACCTCGGCAACGCGGGTTGACCACCGCGGACAGCTGCGACCACAGGGGGACATAGGCGGCCATGCGCAGCGATGCCGGCTCACGTTGAGCCTCCACATCGAGGCAGGGACAGGCTTACCCTCCGAATCCCGTGACCGCACCGAGGCGCCTGCCCCTCCCCGCAAAGCCGGGATGGCCTGCTCCCGGAACAGGCTCGCCAGCGGTGCAGACAGATGGCCCGGAGGCCGCCGGCAAACCGCTCCCCAGAACCCGCATTCCGCCATCCTCCTCCCAAAGTCGGGATTGCCGAGTCCGGGGTGAGCCCGGCCAGCGCGGCCGCGCGTCCCGAACCTCGTCAGCCCCTCTCCCCCGACCTGCATTCCGTCCCGCCATGGGGCGGCATCGCGGGCCGGCAGGCGCCACCTCGCGCGGCGAAAACGCCCGTTTCCGGCCCGGAATTCACCCTCCGCAGCCCCGGCGCCGTTGTGAAACCGGTTTGCGATCAATCCTCTGGGACAGCCCCTCACCATTCCTGATCGGGCGTTCAGTTTTTCCCGTTTGCCGGGCTTTTCCGCCGGGCCCTATGCTCCGCCCCATAACCGTTCCAAGGGAGGACAAGATGAACTGGAAGAGAGTTTCCACCGTCACATTCACATCCATGGCCGTGCTGGCCGGCGGCTGGGCCCAGGCGGCCGAGATCGTCGTCATGGGCTATCGCGGCGGCTCGTTCGGCGACAATTATCAGCGGGCGGTGATCGAGCCCTTCATGGCCGCCCATCCCGACATCACCGTCACCTATTACGGGGTGCAGAACGCCGCCACCTCGCTCGGCCAGATGCGGGCGCAGAAGGACGCGCCCGAGGTCAACGTGGTGATCTATGACCTCTCGGTCGCCAAGATCGCCGCCGAGGAGGGGCTGACCGAGACCCTCGACACCAATGCCCTCACCGCCTATCCCGACCTCTACGACATCGGCAAGGAGCTGGGCGGCGACGCCATCCCGCTGACCTATGACACGCTGGCGCTGATCTACAACACCAGCGTCTTCTCCGAGCCGCCGACCAGCTGGAGCGCGCTGTGGGACGTGGCGCACAAGGGCCGCATCGTGTTCCCGGCCCAGGGCGGCGGCGACATCCAGGCGATCCTGATGACCGTCATCGCCAACCGCATCGCGGGCGAGCTGGACTACAAGAAGACCATCGAGCCGGGCGTCGAACTGCTGGCCAGCAAGATGGCGCCGCTGATCCAGACCTGGGAGCCGAAGCCGGACGCCTATACGCTGGTCGCCGACGGCACCGCCGATATCGGCATCGGCTACAATGCCCGCTCGCAATTCTACTTCGACCAGACCGGCGGCAAGGTGGCCTCGGTGGCGCCGGTCGAGGGCACCGCGGCGCAGATCAACGTGATCAGCGCCATCAAGGGCGCCTCGGAACCGGAGGCGACGCTGGAATTCATCAACTATGCCCTCAGCCCCGAGGCGCAGAAGGCCTTTGCCGAGGTGATGTTCTACGGCCCGACCAACAGCAAGGTCGAACTGGACCCCGAGACCAGCGCCCGCATCCCCTATACCGATCCCGCGGTGCGCGAGGCGCTGATCCCGATCGACTGGATGAGCATCGGCGACATGCGCGATTCCATCCTGACCCCGTGGAAGCGCCAGATCATTCCGGCCAGCCGCTGAACCGAACCGGGCCGGGCCGGGGCGGACCCCTCCGCCGCGGCCCGGCCGCACCGCCTTTCAGAAAACAGGACGAAGACGATGCCACAACCTGCCGCGACCCTGCGGGCGGAGCCCGACGACCAGTCCGCGTTCCTGTCGATCCAGAGCGTGACCAAACGCTATCCCAACGGCTATGTCGCCGTGAACGACCTGCATATCGACGTGCCCAAGGGCCGGCTGCTGGGCCTGCTCGGCCCCTCCGGCTGCGGCAAGACCACGACGCTGCGCATGATCGCCGGCCTGATCCCGATCACCGAGGGCCGGCTGATCGTCGACGGCCAGGACCTGTCCGCCGCGCCGCCGCACCGCCGCGACATCGGGCTGGTGTTCCAGAACTATGCGCTGTTTCCCCACATGACGGTGGGCGAGAACGTCGCCTTCGGGCTGGAGATGCGCGGCGTTCCCCGCTCGGCCATCCGCGCCCGCGTCGACGAGGCGCTGGAGATGGTGCGCCTCTCCGGCTACAACAACCGCAAGCCGCGCGAGATGTCGGGCGGCCAGCAGCAGCGGGTCTCGCTGGCCCGCGCGCTGGTCATCCGGCCGCGGCTGCTGCTGCTGGACGAGCCGCTCTCCAACCTCGACGCCAAGCTGCGCGACGAGATGCGGGTCGAGATCCGCGAGATCCAGCAGCGGCTGGGCATCACCTCGGTCTTCGTCACCCATGACCAGGTCGAGGCGCTGACCATGTGCGACATGGTGGGCGTGATGAACCGGGGCGGGCTGGCGCAGCTCGGCTCGCCCGACGACATCTACGAGCGCCCGGCCTCGCTGTTCGTGGCCGAATTCGTCGGCCGCATCAACAAGCTGCCCTGCGAGATCGAGGCCCGCGACCGGGTGCGGGTCGCCGGCATGTCGCTGCGCTGCGACAGCCGCGGCCTGAGCGCCGGCCGCGGCGTGGCAGCGCTGCGCCCGCACCGCATCCACCTGACCGCCGACCGCGACCTCAGCCTGGTCAATTCCGCCACCAATGCCGTCAAGGGCCTGATCTGCCACGCGACCTATATCGGCGACATCGTGCAATACGATGTCCAGATCGCCGACGGCCAGATCCTGAAGGTCGAGCAGCACACCCAGGGCAGCGGCCTGCGCCACCACCAGGGCGACAGCGTGCTGTGCGAATGGGCGCCCCATGACATGCTGGTCTTTGCCGAGGACGCGCCATGACCGTCACGGAATCCCTCGCCCCCCGCAAGCGGTCGCGGTTCTGGCTGCTGATCCTGCTGCTGGTGCTGCCGCTGGCCGCCATCAACTTCGTCAGCTTCGTGGTGCCGGTCTTCCGCCTCGCCACCATCTCGTTCATCGAGAGCACCGGCGGCGGCGTGCTGACCGACAACTGGACCTTCGGCAACTACATCGCCTTCTTCAGCGATCCGTTCAGCCTGGAGCTGATCCGCAATTCCGTGGTCATGTCGGCCATCGTCACCCTGGGCACGCTGGTCTGCGCCTATCCGATCGCGCTGTTTTTGCACCGGGTCTCGCCGCGCTGGCGCAACGTGCTGTTCGTGATCACCGTCTCGCCGCTGCTGGTCAGCGCGGTGGTGCGCACCTATGGCTGGATGGTGCTGCTGGGCGACCGCGGCGTGGTGAACGGGCTGCTGATGCAGGCCGGGCTGATCACCGAGCCGCTGCGGCTGATCAACAACGCCCTCGGCGTCTATATCGGCCTGATCGAGATCCTGATCCCCTACATGGCGCTGTCGCTGCTGGCCGGGTTCGGCCGGCTGGACCGCAGCTACGAGGAGGCCGCCGCTTCGCTGGGCGCCAACGGCTTCACCCGCTTTCGCCGGGTGATCTTCCCGCTGACCCTGCCCGGCGTCGCCCTGGGCTGCCTGCTGGTCTTCGTGCTGGCGGTCAGCAGCTTCATCACCCCCAAGCTGCTGGGCGGGGGCCGGGTCTTCTTCCTGGCGACCGAGATCTACGACCAGGCCATCATCCAGCTGGAATGGCCGCGCGCCGCCGCGACCTCGATCGTGGTGCTGATCATCTTCGGCCTGGCGCTGATGGTCTACAGCCGCATCTCGCGCCGCCTGGACTGAGGAGAACCGCCATGATCGGAAAAATGTCGCTGCCGTTCCTGCTGCTGGTGCTGGCGCTCTATGTCTTCCTGCTGGCGCCGCTGCTGATCGTGTTCCCGCTGTCGTTCAGCAACGACCAGTTCCTGACCTTTCCGCCGGAAAGCTGGGGCATCAAGTGGTATGTGGAGATGTTCCACCATGAGGGCATGATCAAGGCCTTCAGGGTCAGCATGGTGCTGGCCGCCATCGTCACCCTGATCAGCATGGCCGTGGGCATCCCTGCCGCCTATGCGATCAAGCGTTTCGAGTTCCGGGGCCGCGACGTGCTGGCCAACCTGTTCACGGCGCCGCTGCTGCTGCCCTCGATCGTGCTCGGCCTCGCCATCCTGCTGGTCTTCGTGCGCTGGCGGCTGCTGTCCACCTATACCGGGCTGACGCTGGCGCATCTGACCGTGACCACGCCCTATGTCATCCGCATCATGATGACCTCGTTCTCGACCCTGCCGCCCTCGGTCGAGGAGGCCGCGACCATGCTCGGCGCCTCGCCGCTGACCGTGTTCCGCCGCGTGACCCTGCCGCTGATGATGCCCGGCGTGGTGGCCAGCGCGGCGCTGTCCTTCCTGATGTCCTTCGACGAGACCGTGATCTCGCTGTTCATCACCGGACCGCGGCTACGCACCCTGCCGGTGGCGATCTTCGACTATGTGGAAAGCCGCACCGATCCGATGACCGCCGCCATCTCGGTGGTACTGATCGCCGCCACCCTGGCGATCATCATCGTGATCGAGCGCACGATGGGCCTCGGCCGGACGGTCGGCAAAGGCGAATGAAGGAGACCAGAATGACCACCGAAAAACTCGCCCTCTGGATGTCACAGCCGCATTTCGGCTTTCTCGAGATCGCCCGAAGCTGCGACGTGCAGCATCTGGTGGTCGAGCTGGAGCACGGCACCTTCGATCTGTCGACGCTGGACACCTTCCTGGCCTTCGCCCGGGCGCTGGGCTACCAGCCGCTGTGCAAGATCCTGGCGCCGACGACCGAGGCCATCCAGCAGGCGCTGGATTTCGGCGCCCATGGCGTGATCATCCCGCATATCCTGGGCGCCGACCACGCCGCCGAGGTGACAAAGGGCGCCAAATACCCGCCGCTGGGGGTGCGCTCCTATGCCGGGGGGCGGGTGTTCGACTATGCGCGCCCGGCCAGCGACGCCTTTGACCGCATGAACCGCGAGCGGCCCTGCTATGCGATGATCGAGACCGCCGAGAGCCTGGCCGAGGTCGAGGCCATCGCGCGGCTCGAGACCGTCGACGGGCTGTTCCCCGGCCCCTCCGACCTGGCGCTGGCCCGCGGCCGCGGCGCCTATGCCTTCAACGACGACGACCGCGCCGACCTGCGCCGCATCGCCGCCGCCGCCCGCGCCGCCGGCAAGCCCTGGATCATGCCCGCCTGGACCCCGGCCGAGCGCGCCTTCGCCCGCGAGGAAGGCGCCGATCTGCTGGTCGTCGCCACCCAGACCATGACGCTTCGCCGCGGCATCTCGGCGATGATGGATGCCGCCCGCGCCGAACGGCCCTGAGACCCCCTCCCCCGAAAGGAACCGACCCGATGAAGATCTCGCTCGTCCAGCTCAACCCCCAGCACGACCGTGCCCGCAACCTCGAGGCCGCCCGCCGGCTGATGGCCGAGGCCATGGCCACCGACCGGCCCGACCTGATCGTGCTGCCGGAATATTTCGAGCTTCTCGGCACCAGCACCGAGCAGAAGATGGCGCTGGCCCAGCCCCATGGCGGCGACGCCTATCGCATGGCGCAGGATTTCGCGCGCGAGAACAAGGTCTTCGTCCATGCCGGCACGATCATGGAAAAGGTCGAGGGCGAAAACCGCATCTACAATGTCAGCTTCGTCTTCGACCGCGAGGGCAACCAGATCGCCGCCTATCGCAAGATCCACATGTTCGACATCACCGCCCCCGACGGCACGAACTATCGCGAATCGGCCACCATCAAGCCGGGCGAGGACATCGTCACCTATGACATCGACGGGGTGAAGGTCGGCTGCGCCATCTGCTACGACATCCGCTTTGCCGAACTGTTCCTCGAACTGGAACGCCAGGGCTGCGAGGTCATCGTGCTGCCCGCGGCCTTCACCCTCCAGACCGGCAAGGACCACTGGGAGGTGCTGGCCCGCGCCCGCGCCATCGAGACCCAGACCTATTTCGTCGCCGCCGCCACCACCGGCCAGACGGTCAGCGAGGGCGTGACCCGCGCCACTTACGGGCATTCGCTGGTCTGCGACCCCTGGGGGCTGGTCATCGCCCGCGCCTCGGATGGCGAGGGCTTCGTCACCGCCCGCATCGACCGCCGCCAGACCGAGCGGGTGCGCAAGCTGATCCCGATGCGCCAGCACCGCCGCATCGACCGCCAGTAGGGAGGCCCACCATGTATGTGATCAAGGACATGCCGGAGCAGGTTCCGGCGCAGGACCTGGCCCTGCTGGCCGATGTCGAGACCGCCACCGTCGGCCACTGGCGGCTGTGGGGCTTCATGGACCGGCGCATCCAGCCGCTGCTGCCGCGGCGGCGCATCGTCGGCACCGCGGTCACGCTGGCCATCGCCGGCGCCGATTCGACCCTGCTGCACCATGCCGCCGGCCTGCTGCGGCCCGGCGACATCCTTTGCGTCGACCGGCTGGGCGATGACAGATATGCCTGCTGGGGCGGCGGCGTCACCGTCGCCGCCAAGGCCGCCGGCGCCACCGGCGCCGTGGTCGACGGCCCCTGCACCGACATTTCCGAGATCGAGGAATCCGATTTCCCGATCTGGGCGCGCGGGCTGTCGCCGATCACCACCCGCCTCTACGATACCGGCGGCGGCATGAACATTCCCGTCTGCTGCGGCGGCGCGGTGGTCATGCCGGGCGACGCCATCCTCGCCGACGAGAGCGGCGTGCTGGTGCTGCCGCGGGCCGAGGTGAACGAGGTCGCCACCCGTGCCCTCGCCATCCAGACCGCCGGCAAGGCGCGCGAGGCGCGGGTGCGCAACCGCGAGGTGCGGCTGGGCGAATTGTCCGGCGCCAGCGACAAGGTGCTGGCGCGGCTTTCGCCCTGAGGCCGGGTCGCGCTATCCTGCCCGCCACCGGCGGCTGATGGAGGGCAGTTCATGAACATCCGCTTTCTCGAGACGGCGGTGAATCTGGCGGAACTGCTGAATTTCCGGATGACGGCCGAGCGGATGAACATCACGCCGGCCGCCATCTCGAACCGCATCACCACCATCGAGCAGGAGCTGGGCATCCGCATCTTCGACCGCGATGCCCGCGAGGTCTCGGTCACCCGCGACGGCGAGACCTTCCTGCGCCATGCGCGCGAGATCCTGCTGTCCTATCACCGCATGCTGGGCGAGCTGTCGCCACCCCTGCCGGACGAGGGCATCATCCGCATCGGCATCCTGCCCAGCCTGGCGATGACCGTGCTGCCGGCGATCGCCGAGACCATCTGGCGCCGGTTCCCGCGGGTGCAGCTGTCCATCGTCACCGACGGCTCGCAGGCCCTCCAGGTCCGGCTGGCGCGGCACGAGATCGACATCCTGCTGGGCTTTCCGCCGGCCGAGATGAAGAACCTGCGCATCCAGCCGCTGTGCCGGCTGGGCATGTTCTGGGTCGCCGCCGCCGACTATCCCGGCTGCGTCGGCCCGCTGAAGGCCAGCGAGCTGCTGAACTTTCCCATCATCTCCTATGAATCCGGCACCCGCACCTATCAGAAGACCATCGAATATTTCGGTATCTCGGCCACGGATGCGATCTTTCACTATTCCAACGCGCTGCCGACCACGATCAGCATGCTCGAAGGTGGCATCGGCATCGCCGTGCTGCCGCCGATCACCATCCAGGAGCAGCTGCGCAACGGCAGCCTGAAGGTGCTGGACGTGCAGCCGCGCTTTCCGGCGCTGGAATATTCCCAGATCTGGCTGGAGCCCTCGGCCTCGCCGCTGGCGCGGGTCATCGCGCAATTCGTCCGCAAGACGGTGGACGATTTCTGCGCCGGCTTCGACGATTCCATCGCCGCCTTGCTGGATGTGGGCTGAGGGGGGAGCGGTCGAGGGGGGCTGGCCCCGCCGAGGTCGCGCATGCAGGGGGGATGGGCCGGGACCGATCCTCATGGGGGGTATCGGCGCTCGACACCGGCCAAGGCGCCGGGCGCCGTAGGACCGGCAGAGGCACGGAAGGCTGCAGAGCCGCCGACCAGCCGGACAGCGGGGCCGGGCCACGGCCGCCAGCCGCAGCAGCAGGGCGCCGGGCAGCTAGCGCAAGGCCCGGCCGCTGGCGCGGAGCCGCAGCCGGGTGCCCGGCGTGTGCTGGTCCGCACCGAAAAAACAAGGATCAGCCCGGCGCCGTCAGACCACCTTGCAGCCGCCCTGCCACCGGCCGGCGTCTTGCCGGGCCGGGCGATCCATGCTCTGCTCGGACCCGCCCGCTTCCGGGACCGGCGCGCGGCAGCGCCGCGCCGCAGATGCATCCCGAGGCCAGCCCGACCATGCCCCCGCCCCCCGCGTCCCGGACCCTGCTGCTGCACGAGCCGGCGGGGCCGTTCTTTGCGCTGGCCGGTCTGTTCGCGCTGCTGCTGCCCTGGCCCTGGCTGCTGCCCGGGCCCGGGGCGGCGCTGCTGCATGTGCGGCTGGCTGTATTCGGCCTCGGCGGGGCGGCGGTGGCCGGTTACCTGCTGACCGCCCAGCGGGCCTGGAGCGGGCGCGGCCTGCCGCTGCCGGCACTCTGGCTGGCGGCGCTGTGGCTGGCCGGGCGCCTGATCAGCCTCGCCCTGCCGCAGCGGCCGGAACTGGCGGCGCTCTCGGCGCTGCTGGTCGGGGCGGCGCTGCTGGCGCCGATCCTCGCCGCGCGGGCCTGGCGTGGCCTGCCGCCGGTCCTGCTGGCGCTGCTGATGGGCCCGGCCGAGGCCGCGATGCTGGCCGGCCACCTGCCGCCCGCGGCGCTGGCGATGCCGGCGGCGCTGCTGCTGGCCCTGATCGGCGGCCGGGCGGTGCCGGCCTTCCTTGCCGCCGAGGCGCGGCGGCGCGGCCGGGTGCTGCGCCCGCAGCCGGTCCCGGCCCTGCTCGGCCCGCTGGCGCTGCTGCTGGCGATGCTGCCGGGGCTGCGGGGCGGAATGCTGCTGGCGGCCGGGCTGTGGTGCCTGGCCCGGCTGCGCCACCGCCATGCCGGGCGGCTGCTGGCCGAGGCCCCGCTTTCGGCGCCGGCGATGCTGGTCTGGGGCTGGCTGCTGCTGGCCCTCGGTCTGGTCGCCTCCGCCACGGGCGCGGTGCCGCCGGCGGCGGCGCTGCACCTGCTGCTGCTGGGCGCCGGCGGCGGGCTGATCCTCGCCATCTCCGCCCGGGCCAGCATGCGCCGGCTGCCCGGCCGCGGCCTGGTCGCGCATCCGCGCCAGCGGCTGGGCTTTGCGCTGGTGCTCAGCGCCCTGATGCTGCGGCTGGCGGCCGAGGCCGCCCTGCCCGGCGCGCTGCCGCTGTCCGGGCTCTGCTGGTCGGCGGCCTGGCTCCTCCAGCTGTCCGTGCATCTGCCGGCCCTGCTGCGCCCGGCGCCCTGGCCGGTGCTGAGCGCCCCCGGCGGGGAGCCGGCCGGCGCCGAAGAACCGACGCCAACCGCACCGGCGGCCGGGCGGCCCTGACCGCGCGGCCTCAGGGCTTCGGCTGGTCCTTGCCCTCCACCGGGGCGGGGTCGTCGGGGTCGAACAGGATGCGCTCGCCGGCGCCTTCCATGTCCTCGTACTGGCCGTTCTTCAGCGCCCAGAGGAAGGCGACCAGGCTGGCGACGCCGAAGAGCAGCGCCACCGGGATCAGATAGGCGAGGACGTTCATGCCGCGCTCTCGCGCGATTGCAGGCGCAGCGCCGGCGCCGGCGCCCGCGCCGCCGGGGCCGCGCGCCCCGCCCAGCCCAGCCGCAGCGCATTCGAGATCACGATGATCGACGAGCCGGACATGGCGATGGCGGCGATCAGCGGCGTGACATGGCCCAGCACCGCGATCGGCACCGCGATCACATTATAGATCAGCGCCAGCCCGATATTCTGCCGGATCAGCCGCCCGGCGCGGTGCGAGATGTCGATGGCCAGCGGCACCGCCTCCAGCCCGTCGCGCAGGAACACCAGATCGGCGATGTTGCGGCCGATATCGGCGGCGGTGGCCGGGGCCATCGAGGCATGCGCCGCCGACAGCGCCGGGGCGTCGTTCAGCCCGTCGCCGACCATCAGCACCTTGTGCCCGGCCGCGGTCAGCGCGGCGATGCGCGCGACCTTTTCCGCCGGCAGCAGGGCGGCGGCGTAATCCGCGATGCCCAGCCCCTCGGCCACGGCGCGGCAGGCGGCCTCGCCATCGCCCGACAGCATCACCACCCGCAGCCCGGCGCGGTGCAGGGCCTGCACCGCTTGGGCGGCGCCGGGGCGCAGCGCATCCTCGAAGGCGAAGCGCGCCAGTTCGATGCCGTCGCGGGTCAGGATGGTGCCGGTCTCCGACCCCTGCCCCGTCGCCTGCGCCATCGCCTGCCCGGTCCGGGCCCAGCCGGCGCGGCCCAGCCGCCAGACGGTGGCGCCGATGCGGCCCTCGACCCCGGCGCCGGGAATCTCGGCCACCGCGTCGAAGGTGACCGGCGCCGCGGCCGCCCCGGCGCGGGCGATGGTCTGCGAGAACGGGTGCCGGGACTGCGCGCCCAGCGCCGCGGCCATAGCCAGCATCTCCGGTGCGATCGCCCCGGCATTGACCAGGCGCGGCCGGCCCAGGGTCAGGGTGCCGGTCTTGTCGAAGACCACGGTGTCGATCTCGGTCAGCCGCTCCATGGCCGAGCCCTCGCGCACCATCACCCCGCGCTCGAACAGCCGGCGCGCCGCCACCACCTGCACGATCGGCACCGCCAGCCCCAGCGCGCAGGGGCAGGTGATGATCAGCACGGCGATGCCGATGGTCATCGCCTGCCGCCAGACGCCGGCAACGATCACCCAGCCGATAAAGGTCAGCAACGCGGTCAGATGCACCACCGGCGCATAGAGCGAGGACACCCGGTCGGCCAGCCGGCGATAGCGGTTGCGGCCTCCCTCGGCGGCCTCCATCATCCGCATCATCTCGGCCAGGAAGGAATCCTCGGCGCAGGCCAGGGCCTCCAGCTCCAGCGGCCCGGTGAGGTTGAGGGTGCCGGCGCGCACCTCCGAGCCGGCCTCCACCGGCTGCGGGCGGCTCTCGCCATTGACCAGCGAGCCGTCGAGGTCGGAGGCGCCGCCGACCACAAGCGCATCCACCGGAATCCGCTCGCCCGCGGCGATCAGCAGCCGGTCGCCGGGCCGGATCTCGGCCACCTGGCGATACTCACGGCTGCCATCGGCGCCCAGCACCACGGCGCCGCGCGGTGCCAGCCGGGCCAGGCCCAGCACCGCCGAGCGGGCGCGGTCGCGCATCATGTGATCCAGCGTGCGCCCGATCAGCAGGAAGAACAGCAGCGAGGCCGAGGCGTCGAAATAGGCATGCGGGCCGTGATTGATGGTCTCGTAGAGGCTCATCGCATAGGCCAGCGTCACGCCGATGGCGATGGGCACGTCCATGTTCATGCGCCCGTGCCGCAGCGCCCCCCAGGCCGAGCGGTAGAAGATGCCGCCGGCGAACAGCAGTGCCGGCAGCGCGATCAGCGCCGAAACCCAGTGGAACAGGTCGCGGGTGGCGCCGTCGGCCCCCGACCAGACCGAGACCGACAGCAGCATGATGTTGGCGGTGGCAAAGCCGGCGACGGCGACGCCGATCAGCAATTCGCGCAGCGTGCGGTCCTTGGCCAGCGCCGCGTCGTCGAACAGATGCGGCCGGTAGCCGAGGCCGGTCAGGGTCTCGATCAGCGGCGGGCGGCTGTCCTCGGCAAAGCGGATCGAGACCCGGCGGGTGGAGAGGTTCACCCGCGCGCTGATCACGCCGTCGAGGCCGGAGAGCGCCTGTTCGATGCTGCGGATGCAGCCGCCGCAATGCACGGCGGGCACCGACAGCTCGACCTGGGCGGTGCCGTCGCCGAGGCGGCGGGCGGCGTGGTGCAGCTCGTCCGGCGAGAGCGAGCCGGCCTCGGCCACGAATTCCATGCCGGGGGCGCAGCAGTTCATCTTTCGGCTCCGTCGCGCAGCGTCAGCCGTTGCGCCTCGCGATAGGGGTGGTCGAGGTCGGGAACCTCGATGTCGATCTCGACGATCCACTGGCCGTCGGGCAGGTCGACCGCGGCCGAGAACGAACCGTCCGGCTGCCGAGGCAGCACCGCCTGGCGGTCGGCGGAATCATAGGCGGGATGGCGGAAATAGGCCCGGGCCTCGTCCGCGGCGGCCGCCGGCGCGCCATCGGCATCGGTCAGCCGATAGGTGACAACGCCGCCCGCGATGGTCAGGTCCGACCGCCAGCCCAGCGCCGCCTGGGCGCGGCCCTCGGCGGCGCGGGCGTTGAACTGCTGGCTGGCGACATAGGTGTTCTCGACCACGGTGCCGGTCCAGCTGCGCCGGGCCATCACCGCCATGGTCAGGTTCACCGCAATGACGATGCCGAAGAACACCACCATGATCGCCAGCATGTGCCAGCCGGTGAATTCGCCCTTGCGGCGCGCGCTCCCACTCATTTCCCAACTCCTTCCGGGGCGTCGAAGGTGGCGTTGTAGGTGTCGCTCTCGCCCCCTGCCCGATCCTCGACGGTAAAGGTGAAATGCTGGCTCGGGCCGGCGATGGCGGCGCGGGGCTGGCGGACAAAGACCTTCAGCGTGCGCAGCCGGTCAGGCTCGACCTCGACCGCGAAGGCGCGGTCGGCGGGCTGGTCGAAGCCGACGATGCTCATCTCGCCCTCCGGCAGCCCCTCCAGCGAAACGATGAAGGTGCGCGGCTCGGGGATCATGTTCAGCAGCTTGACGGTATAGCCGTTGCGGATCGAGCCGTCCGACAACACCACATATTGCGGGTTGCGGTCGGCCAGCACGTTCACCTGCAGCCGGTCGCGGGTCATCAGCGCAAAGACCAGCCCCAGCCCGACCAGCAGCCAGGCGCCCAGATAGGCGGCGGTGCGCGGCCGCAGCAGCTTGCGCAGATGGAACCTCTGCACCTTGGGCGACAGCCGGCCGTTCTCGTGCACCAGGCGCGGGTCGATGGGCTCGGTGCCGTCGGCGGTGGCCAGCGCCATGTTGGCCTGGTATTCGGCCAGCGTGGCATAGGAGATCAGCCCGCGCTCCTTGCCGATCTTGTCCATCACGTTGTCGCAGGCGTCGATGCACAGCGCGCAGGTGATGCATTCCAGCTGCTGGCCGTCGCGGATGTCGATGCCCATCGGGCAGACCGCCACGCAGGCGTTGCAGTCCACGCAGTCGCCGACCACCTGCCCGGCCGCCGCCGCCTTCTTGGAATGGCGCGAGCGCGGCTCGCCCCGCCAGTCGTTATAGGTGACGGTCAGCGAGTTCTCGTCCAGCATCGCCGCCTGGATGCGCGGCCAGGGGCACATGTAGGTGCAGACCTGCTCGCGCATCAGGCCGCCGAAGATGTAGGTGGTGGCGGTGAGGATGGCGACGGTCATATAGGCCACCGGCGCCGCATGCAGGGTGAAGACATCGACAAACAGCGTCGGCGCATCGGCGAAATAGAAGATCCAGGCGCCGCCGGTCGCCACCGCGATCACCAGCCAGACGCCGTGCTTGAGCACGCGCTTGCCCAGCTTGGCCGCCGACCAGGGCGCGGCGTCCAGCTTGATGCGGGCGTTTCGGTCGCCCTCGATCATCCGCTCGACCAGCATGAACAGGTCGACCCAGACAGTCTGCGGGCAGGTATAGCCGCACCAGGCCCGGCCCACGGTGGAGGTGATCAGGAACAGGCCGAACCCGGCCATGATCAGCAGGCCGGCGACGAAATAGAATTCCTGCGGCCAGATCTCGATGAAGAAGAAGTAGAAGCGGCGGTTGGCCAGGTCGATCAGCACCGCCTGGTCGGGTGCATGCGGACCGCGGTCCCAGCGAATCCAGGGGGTGACGTAATAGATGCCGAGGGTGATCAGCAGCACGATCCACTTGAAGCGGCGGAAGGTGCCGGTGACGCGCTTGGGAAAGATCTTCTTCCGGGCGGCGTAGAGGGGCTGGCGCAGCTTGGCGGAGTTCACCGCCGTGGCATCAAAGGTTTCGACTTCCGACGGTTCGGTCATCTTCTGCTTCCTCCTGCCGGGATCTGGTCCCGTCCCGGCAATTCCTTACCCAAAGACGCAGGCGGGACCCGGGCCACCGGGCCCCGCCCTGCCGTCTTGCGGCCTGCCGCCGCATCCTCGCCCCTCTCTCCCCTTCTCCGCTGCCGGGTTTTCCCTTGCGGGCCGGTCTCTCGCGCCGCGGGTGGCGTTATTCGCCGCCCCCCAGCGAGTGGACATAGACCGCCAGTTCCTTGACGGTGGTGTCGCCCAGGCGCGCCTCCCAGGCCGGCATCACGCCATGCCGGGGCGCCCGCACCTGCTGGGCGATCTCGGCCACCGACGAGCCATAGAGCCAGATGGCGTCGCGCAGGTCCGGGGCGCCGAAGTCGCGGCCGCCCTCGCCCTCCTCGCCATGGCAGGAGGCGCAGTTGTCGGCGAAGATCTCGGCCCCGGCGGCCAGGTCGGCGGCGCCGGCATTGCCCTGGTTGCCGGACAGCGAGGCGACGAAGCCGGCGACCTGGGTGATCTCCTCCGGCGCCAGCATGTCGGCAAAGGCCGGCATGTCCGAGAAGCGGGTGTCGTCGTCCTGCTCGTAGCGGATGCCATGGGCGATGGTCTGGTGGATCTCGTCGGGATTGCCGCCCCAGAGCCAGTCGTCATCGTTCAGGTTCGGATAGCCGGCGCTGCCCTGGGCGCCGGTGCCGTGGCACTGCACGCAGTTGACCTTGAACGCCGCCGACCCCGCCGCCGCGGCGAAGGTGCGCAGGTTCTCGTCGGCCATGATCTCGTCCATGCTGGCGGCGGCGACCGCGGCCAGATAGTCGGCCTTGGCCGCCTCGGCGGCATCCATCTGGGCGCGCATGTCGGCGCGGCTGGAATAGCCCAGCACCCCCGAGGTCGCGCTGGAGATCAGCGGCCAGGCCGGATAGGCGATGGTATAGGCCAGCGCCCAGACCACGGTGCCGTAATAGGCCCAGAGCCACCAGCGCGGCATCGGGTTGTCGAGTTCCTTGATCCCGTCCCATTCGTGTCCCGTCGTGGAGACGCCGGTCACGTCGTCGATCTGCTTCTCGCTCATGTCAGTCTTCGTCCTTGAAGGGAATGCGGGAGGCGTCGTCTGCGAGGTCGCGGCTGCCGGGGCGGAAGGCGTAGAGGATCGCCCCGAGGAAGAACAGGGTCATGCCCAGCAGGCCCCAGATATCCGCAAAGTGCCGCATGGCGGTATAGGTTTCCATCGCACCCTCCTCAGCGGTAGCCGGCGGCTTCGTCATAGGTCGAGAAATCGACCAGCGTGCCCAGCATCTGGAGATAGGCCACCAGGGCGTCCATCTCGGTCAGCTTGCCGGGCTGGCCGTCGAAATCGCCGTAATGGACCTTGGGATAGCGCTCCTCCAGGCCGCTGGTATCGGCATCCGGGGTCGCCTGGGCGCGCATGTCGGCGGCGGCATTGGCGATCATCTCCTCGGAATAGGGCACGCCCACCCGGCTGTTGGCGACCAGATGCGCGGCGATGCCGCTGGTGGCCAGCGGCCGGTCCATCAGGAAGGCATAGGCCGGCATCACCGATTCCGGCACCACCGAGCGCGGCTCGATCAGGTGCTCGACATGCCATTCGTTGGAATAGCGCTGGCCGACGCGGGCCAGGTCGGGCCCGGTCCGCTTCGAGCCCCACTGGAACGAATGGTCATACATCGATTCCGCCGCCAGGCTGTAATGGCCATAGCGCTCGACCTCGTCGCGGAACGGGCGGATCATCTGGCTGTGGCAGGTATAGCAGCCCTCGCGCACATAGATGTCGCGCCCCGCCAGCTCCAGCGGCGTGTAGGGGCGCATGCCCTCGACCTTCTCGACGGTGTTCTGCAGGTAGAACAGCGGCGCGATCTCGACGATGCCGCCGACGGTGACCACGGCCAGCGAGGCCACCAGCAGCAGGGTCGCGTGTCGTTCCAGCTTGGCATGGTTCTTCAGGATAGACATGGATCGCACTCCTTACTCGGCGGCGGTCGCGGCGGGGCTGCGGACGGGCGCGGTCGGCCTCTCGCCGCCGCCCATCGGCGCCTCGGTGCGGATGCGGCCCTTCAGCGTCTGCCAGACGTTCCACACCATCACCAGGCCACCGCCCAGATAGAGCAGCCCGCCCGCCACGCGCATCAGGTAATAGGGATGCATGGCGGCGACGCTTTCCACGAAGGAATAGACCAGGAAGCCCTGATCGTCGTATTCGCGCCACATCAGGCCCTGCATGATGCCCGACACCCACATCGCCGAGGCGTAGAGGACGATGCCCAGCGTCGCCATCCAGAAATGCCAGTTGATCATGCGCACGGAATACATCCGCTCGCGGCCCCACAGGCGCGGCACCATGAAATAGACCGCGGCGAAGGAGATCATGCCGTTCCAGCCCAGCGCGCCGGCATGGACGTGGGCGATGGTCCAGTCGGTATAGTGCGACAGGCTGTTGACCGCCTTGATCGACAGCATCGGCCCCTCGAAGGTGGCCATGCCGTAGAAGGCGATGGCGGTGACCATCAGGCGCACGATCGGGTCGGTGCGGATCGCGTCCCAGCGGCCCGACAGCGTCATCAGGCCGTTGATCATGCCACCCCAGGACGGCATCCACAGCATGATCGAGAACACCATGCCCAGCGTCTGCGCCCAGTCCGGCACGGCGGTATAGTGCAGGTGGTGCGGGCCGGCCCAGATATAGAGGAAGATGATCGACCAGAAATGGACGATGGACAGCCGGTAGGAATAGATCGGCCGGTTCACCTGCTTAGGGACGAAGTAATACATCATCGCCAGGAAGGGGATGGTCAGGAAGAAGGCCACCGCGTTGTGGCCGTACCACCATTGCGTCACTGCATCCTGCACGCCCGAGAAGGCCGAATAGCTCTTCGAGCCCACGATCGACACCGGGATCGCCAGGTTGTTGATGACGTGCAGCATCGCGATGGTGATGATGAACGACATGTAGAACCAGTTGGCGACGTAGATATGGGGTTCCTTGCGGCGGAACACGGTGCCCATGAACACGATCAGATAGGCGACCCAAACGATGGTCAGCCACAGGTCGACATACCATTCCGGCTCGGCATATTCGCGGCTCTGGGTCACGCCCAGCAGATAGCCGGTCGCGGCCAGCACGATGAACAGCTGATAGCCCCAGAACACGAACCAGGCCAGGTTGCCGCCGAACAGCCGCGCCCGGCAGGTGCGCTGCACGACATAGAACGAACTGGCGATCAGGATGTTGCCGCCGAAGGCAAAGACCACGCCCGAGGTGTGCAGCGGCCGCAGCCGGCCAAAGTTGAACCAGGGTCCGAAATTGAGGTCGGGGAAGGCCAGCTGCGCGGCGATGATCACCCCGACCAAAAAGCCGACGACCGCCCAGAACACGGTGGCGAGGACGCCGTAGCGGATCGGGCCGTCGAGATAGGCGGAGGGGTCCTCCGGCGTCTGCGGCACGAAACTGGCATTGCGCAGCAGGACGATGGTGAAGATGGCGATCGTGAAGAACGCGATCCACATATGCTGCTGGAAAACGTCATCGACCGCAAAGCCCGCACCCAGCAGGGCGACGAGGCTCAACAGCGCCGAGACGACGATCTCTGGCCCGAATTTCATGAAGTGGTTTCCCCCGACATTGACTCACGCTCCCGTTTTCCGCCGGCTGGCGGAGCGCATTTCAAACATAGCCCCGCGCCCCGAGCAGGCAACGGAAAACTCGAAATCAGGCCGCGGTCTTACAGGCTCGGCCCGGGCCCGCCCAGCCTCTCGCCGCCGTGAACCGCATGACGCGTCCATATGACGCAGCCGTGAGGCAAAAGGACGCGTTGCCCGCCGCCGCCCGGTTTTTGCCGCCCGCAAGGCGCGCCGAGACGGTGCCGCCGATGTGCGGTGACCCGAGCCGCCGAGGGCCGCCCCCGGCAGCCATGTGCCGGCCGGCGCAGGTGACCACCGGGCCGGGACCGGGCGTGTAACCGGGCCGCGGGGTGTCGCCACCCAGGCCCTCGTCCATCCCGCCGCGCGGCGCGGCCGGTGCCGCCTGCCGGCGGGCGGCCGGGTCTCGTCCCGGTTGCATTCGCTGCGTCCCCCTCGATCGGAAGCGTTGCCAGTTGCGCGGACCCTAGCCGCTGGCGGGCCGCGCAACCATGCGACAAATTGTATATGTCGCCAGCCGCGCCGGCAGGGCGCCCCGGCAGCCCGCCCACCCGCTTTCCCGCTGCGGTTCCGCCCGAAAGCGCCGCAGGGCCAGAAATGGATTGACGGATGGGGTTTGCGGCTATTCCCTAGGGGGCAGGCACCGGATTGCCGGCAGAACCCTCGCGGCGGTCTGGATGACTTCAGGGAGGAAGCAATGTTTTTCGACAAACTGCTAGCCGCGACGGTCGCGGCGATCGGCCTGGTTTCGGTCGCCCAGGCCGATGTCGCGGTCATGCTGCCGGCCAATCCGGGCGGCGGCTGGGACGGCACCGGCCGCCAGGCCTTTGCGGCGATGAGCGCGGCCGGCATCTATACCGAGGGCGTCAACTTCACCAATACCGGCGGCGCCGGCGGCACCATCGGCCTGGCCGAGTTCCAGAACGCCCAGACCGGCAAGCCCGACGCGCTGGCGGTGTTCGGGGCGATCACCGTCGGCTCGATCCTGCTCAACAAGTCGCCGATCGACCTGTCCACCTATACCGCGGCATCGCGGTTCACTACGAGATCCATGTGGCGCTGGTGAAGGCGATCTCGCTGCACCGCTACAAGAAGGACCATGCCGGGCATCTGGCCCCGGCGACCACCGCCGGCATCGGCGCCATGCTGGGCCTGCCGGCCGAGGTGATCCATCAGGCCGTGGGTCAGGCCGTGCACCTGTCCTTCTCGACCCGCCAAAGCCGCAAGGGCGAGATTTCGTCGTGGAAAGCCTATGTCCCCGGCTTCACCGGCAAGCTGGCGGTGGAATGCATCGACCGCGCCATGCGCGGCGAGGGCAGCCCCTCGCCGATCTACGAGGGCGAGGATTCCGTCATCGTCTGGATGCTGGGCGGCAAGGACGACATCTATCACGTCACCCTGCCCGAGCCGGGCGAGCCGCCCCGCGCCATCCTGGAGACCTATACCAAGGCGCATTCCGCCGAATACCAGGCGCAGGCGCTGATCGACCTGGCGATCGAGATGGGGCGCTCGATCCCCGATCTGGATGCCGTGGACTCCATTCTGCTGGAAACCTCGCATCACACCCATTACGTCATCGGCACCGGCGCGCAGGACCCGCAGAAATCCGACCCCGAGGCCAGCCGCGAGACGCTGGACCATTCCATCATGTATATCCTCGCCGTGGCGCTGGAGGACGGGCGCTGGCACCATGTCGACAGCTATACGCGCGAGCGGGCGAGGGCGGCGGACCGGCGGGGCCTCTGGCACCGCATCACCACGGTGGAATCGCCGGAATGGACCCGGCGCTATCACGAGGAAGACCCCGACAGGCGCCAGTTCGGCGGCCGCATCACCATCCGCATGAAGGATGGCAGCGTGATCGAGGGCGAGCGCGGCGTTGCCGATGCGCATCCGAACGGCAAGGCACCCTGGGGCTGGCCGGATTATGTCGGCAAGCTGGAAACCCTGGCCGGGGCGGAACTGGGCGCGGAGACGCTGCGGGCATTTACGGACGCCGCGCATCGCCTGCCCGAGCTGACGGCGGCAGAGATCGACCTGCTGATCCCGGCGCTGCCGGCGGGGGCGGTGGTGCCCGCGCAACCGACCGGCGAGGGGATCTTCGACCGGGGGCTTTAGGGTCGCCCCCACCTGCGGCGGGGCGACCCGCCGCATGATGACAAGAGGTTACGGGAGAAGGCCGGATTCTTCATCACGGGCCCGCCGCCCTAGCCCGAATATTTCTTCTCCAGCGCGTCGAAGAACGGCTTCCTGAC
>JBEBVF010000046.1:0-23003 GCA_040392885.1 Paracoccus sp. (in: a-proteobacteria)
CTGGACCGTCACCGGTCCGCTGTTCGTGGCGGCATCCCGGGGAGGATCGGGACGCTCGCCAATCGCGACCTCCACAGGGAGGAGGAGAGGCCGCGTATATCGCGGTGGAGGCGGGAGGGAGGAGGGTGCCGCCACCGCTTGCCGGACCTCGGGGAGGAGGAGAGATCCTGGCATGTCTGGACCGTCATCGGTCCGTTATTCGTGGCGGCATCCCAGGGAGGAGGAGAGGATGCCGCCGAACCCGAGCCCCGGGGAGGAGGAGTGGGGCCGGGAATGCGCCGCGCTTAGCGGTGATAGGTCGCGCTGTAGGCCGCGGCCTCGATGGCGCGGGGATTGATGCCCAGATCGGCGAGATCGCGATCCGACAGGCTGCGCAGCTCGCGCAGGGTCTGGTGATAGATGGCGCGCTGGGCCTGGGCCTCGCGGGCCTTCTGGAAGGCCTCGGCGATGCGGGCGAAGATGCCGGCGCGGGCCGGGGCGGTGGTGTGGAGGATCGACATGGCCAACCTCATTCGACTTGCATGGCGTGGTGTCCGGTCTTGGACTGTGCGCCGTTTCGTTGACCGATATCTGGCGTTTTTTCTGCGGATGCACAACGGCCAAACAAGCAAATCAGCCATGCGTTTCTTGCATGGCTTATTTCACCGGATTTTTAGCATGATCCGGGGAAAATACAAAAAACCGTGTCTTGAAATTGCGACAAACCGTCGCCCTGCCGGGGTAAGCCATGCAAATGACGCAACGTAAAATCCCGCATATGCTGCGTTGCGGCGGAACTGTTGCAAATATGCATGGATTCGCATGACCGGCGGCCGCCTTGCGCAGCCTCGCACCCCTCGCCATGTTTGGCGCACCGGCGCAGCCGATCCGGGCGGCCGGCTGACCGATGGAGGCCGTAATGGTCCAGAATGATCCCCTTGTCGCGCGAATCCTCGAATCACTGGCCGGGCTGGCGCTGCCCGATGGCGGCCGTCTGGGCGCGCTGGATGCGGTGCGGGCGCTGACGGTCGAGGCGGGGAAGGTGCGCTTCGTGCTGGACCTGCCGGCCGAGCGCGCCCGCGAGGCGGCGCTGATCGAGGCGGCGGCCGAGGCCGCGGTGCGGGCGCTGCCGGGGGTGGCCGCGGTCGCCATCGCCACCACGGTGCAGGTGGCGCAAAAGCCGGCGCCGTCGCTGAAGCTGGGCCGTCACCCCACCGCGCAGGAGGCCGCGCAGGGGCCGGCGCCGATTCCCGGGGTGGCCAACATCATCGCCATCGCCTCCGGCAAGGGCGGGGTCGGCAAGTCGACGCTCTCGGCCAATCTCGCCGTGGCGCTGGCCCGGCAGGGGCGGCGGGTCGGGCTGCTGGATGCCGACATTCACGGCCCCTCGCAGCCGCGGATGATGGGCCTGTCCGGCAAGCCCGAGTCGCGGCCCGACAAGCGGCTGGTGCCGCTGGTGGCACATGGCGTCAAGGTGATGTCGCTGGGTCTGGTGGTGGCCGAGGGTCAGGCGGTGGTCTGGCGCGGCCCGATGCTGATGGGCGCCTTGCAGCAGATGCTGAACCAGGTCGACTGGGGCGCGCTGGATGTGCTGCTGATCGACCTGCCGCCGGGTACCGGCGACGTGCAGCTGACCCTGTGCCAGAAGACGCGGCTGACCGGGGCGCTGGTGGTCTCGACCCCGCAGGACGTGGCGCTGCTGGATGCGCGCCGCGCCATCGACATGTTCGCCAAGCTGAAGGCGCCGGTACTGGGCCTGGTCGAGAACATGTCGGTGTTCATCTGTCCGAATTGCGGCCATGAGGCACATGTCTTCGGCCATGGCGGCGTGCGCGCCGAGGCCACCCGGCTGGGCCTGCCCTTCCTGGGCGAGATCCCGCTGGATCTCGACATCCGGCTCTCGGGCGATTCGGGCCTGCCGATCGCCGCTGGCGACGGGCCGATCGCCGCCGCCTATGGCCGTCTGGCCGAGGGGCTGGTGAAGGCCGGCATGGCCTGACCTCCCTTTCCCTCACCGATCCGGGATTTCATGGAACTGCGCCGCCCACCGGGCGGCGTTTGGGATTTCATGGCCCTTCGATGGGGCGGATGCCGGCCGCCGGTCCGCGCGGCAGGGGGCAAGAGCGTCGTATTCCAAGGATTCCAAGGGCTGCGAAGCCGCGGCCGTTCACGCCGAATCACCCGCGCGTGAGTCGGGCGGCGCCGCGAAACCGCCGCCGCTGGCGCCGATTCGGGGTGCTCCGGGGCGGGTATCCGGCCCGGTCGGGCGGCGGCATGGGATTTTCTGGTCGGGTGTGGCGGAAAATCTCGCATACCATATGTTGTGTGTATCTGGAAAGCGACCGCCACACCTTTGCCTCATGCTCGGATCAAACCTTTGTGTTCCGATTATGTTCCAGCCGTGCCGTGCTGCCTTCCCGCTGGCGCCCGCAATTTGTGTTTGCTTCCCGTAAATTCCCATGGCACATCTTGGTCACGGAAACGGGACAGCACGGGGCACCAAGAACCCCACGGCGAGGCAAGCTCATACAGGCACCCCCTTTTCCGCAACATGATCCGGGCTCCGCGCGCATGAGCAGCACCCCCAGGTGGCGCGCACAAGGCCAGGACGATCCCCCGGCAAACCGGGGCCCAGAAATGGGACGAGGGTGGGCGGATCGGACGGTGGCAGCAGTCCGATCCGCCTTTTCCATGTCCGGCAGCGCCCGGACCGGAAGCGGAAGGCAGTGAGGCGCAGGGCGGTGGCACGCAGGTTCAGAGGCCAGGAGGAGGTCAAGGTGGACGCCAAGGGGCGTCTGTCGATCCCGGCCAAGTTCCGCCGCGTCTTCGAGTCCTGCGACCCCGACTGGGAAAGCGGCAAGCGCCCGCAGCTGGTCATCGTCTATGGCCCCGCCGCCTGGCAGCATCTGGAACTCTATACCATGCAGGCGATCGAGGAGATCGACGCCCAGATCGACAGCATGCCGCGCGGCACCCCCGAGCGCCTGCTGCTGGAGCGGCTGATGAACGGCACCGCCGAGGAGGCCGAGATCGACAATGACGGCCGCCTGGTGCTGCCGCAGAAGCTGCGCGAGAAGATCGGGCTGGACGACCGCGCCTTCTTCATCGCCGCCGGCGACTATCTGCGGCTGTGGAACCCCGACAGATATGCCGAGTCCGAGGGCGACCTGCTCGACGCCTTCGCCGCCAGCCAGCCCCCGGATTTCGACCCCCGGTCCCTTCTGCCGCGGCTGGATTCGGCGCAAGGCGAGGGCTGAGCGATGGCCGCGCCGCATGTGCCCGTCCTGCTGGAGCCGCTCCTCAGGGCGGTCTCGCCCGTCTCCGGCCTGTGGGTGGACGGCACCTTCGGCGCCGGCGGCTATGCGCGCGGCCTGCTGGCGGCCGGGGCGGCGCGGGTGATCGGCATCGACCGCGACCCTTCGGTCTTTCCCCTGGCCGCCGCCTGGGCCGACGAATACGGCGACCGGCTGCGCCTGGTCGAGGGCACCTTCGACCAGCTCGATGCCATCGCCGGCGAGCCGGTGGACGGGGTGGTGCTGGACCTCGGCGTCAGCTCGATGCAGCTCGACCAGGCCGAGCGCGGTTTTTCCTTCCTGCGCGACGGGCCGCTGGACATGCGCATGTCGGGGCAGGGGCCGTCGGCGGCCGACCTGCTGAACGCCGCCACCGAGGCCGAGATTGCCGACGTGCTCTATCATTATGGCGAGGAGCGCGCCGCCCGCCGTATTGCCCGCGCCATCGTCGCCGCCCGCCCGCTGATCCGCACCGCGCAACTGGCCGAGATGGTCGCCGCCTGTCTGCCGCGCCCGAAACCGGGCCAGAGCCATCCCGCCACCCGCAGCTTCCAGGCCATCCGCATCTGGGTGAACGACGAGTTCGGCCAGCTGATCGCCGGGCTGGAGGCCGCCGAGCGCGCCCTGCGCCCCGGCGGGCATCTGGCGGTGGTCAGCTTTCACTCGCTGGAGGATCGCGTGGTCAAGCGCTTCCTGCAGGACCGTTCCGGCGGCGCCGGCACCTCGCGCCATGCGCCGCAGGCCGCCGGCCCGGCGCCCAGCTTCACCCAGCCCTTCCGCCGCGCCATCGGCGCCGATGACGCGGAACTGGCCGCCAATCCCCGCGCGCGCGCGGCCTATCTGCGCATCGGCATCCGCACCGCGGCGCCGCCGCAATCTGGCCGCGACGGCCTCGGCCTGCCCAGCCTGCCGCAGGGACGGCGCGGGCGATGAGGCAGCTGGGCTATCTGCTGGCGGTCATTGCGGTGATGGGCATGGCCTTTTGGGCCTATCGCGAGAACTATCGCACCCAGGCCCGCATCGCCGAGATGTCGCGGGTGCGCGGCGAGATTTCCGACCTGCGCGAAAGGCTGGGGCTGCTGCGCGCCGAATGGGCCTATCTGAACCGGCCCGAACGGCTGCGCGAGCTGGTCGACCTGAATTTCGAGCGCCTGCTGCTGATTCCGCTGACGCCCGAGCAGTTCGTCGCCATTCCGCAGGTCGCCTGGCCGGACCCGGCCGATGCCCTGCCCGACCCCGAGGCCGAGGACGTGCTGACCGGCGCCGGCGAGCCGCTGCCGGGCACCCCCGCCGGCGCGGTCGTCCCCCGCCCGCCATCCCGCCCGAAAGGAGAGTGACGCCATGATCCGCACGCCCCTTCGACCGCTCGCGCGCATCCTGCGCGCCCGCGACCGCGGCGAGAACCCCGATGTGATCGAGGCCGAGAACCGCGCCCGCCGGCACGAGCAGATCCAGCAGAAGGCCCGGCGCCGGGCGCGGGCGCGACTGGCGCTGATGTCGCTGGTGTTCTCGCTGGCCTTCGCCACCGTCGGCGCGCGCATGGGGGTGCTGGCCTCGTCCCAGCCCAGCGAACCGCGCGCCCAGGCCACCGGCGCCGCCATCCTGTCCTCGCGCGCCGACATCACTGACCGCTACGGCCGGGTGCTGGCCACCAACCTGACCACGCATTCCCTCTATGCACAGCCGCCGATGATGGTGGACCCGATCCGCGCCGCTCGCCAGTTGAAGAAGATCTTTCCCGAGCTGGACGAGGACCGGCTGATTGCCGACTTTACCGGCAAGCGCAAGTTCCTGTGGATTCGCAAGGTCATCAGCCCCGAGCAGATGCAGGCCGTTCATGACATCGGCGAGCCGGGCCTGCTGTTCGGCCCGCGCGAGATGCGGCTTTACCCCAACGGCCACCTGGCCTCGCATATCCTCGGCGGCGCCGGCTTCGGTCAGGAGGGGGTTAGCAGCGCCGAGGTCATCGGCGTCGCCGGCGTCGAGAAGGCCTTCGATGCCTGGCTGCGTGACCCCGGCAATGGCGGTGCGCCGCTGATGCTGTCCATCGACCTGACCGCCCAGCAGGCGATGGAGCAGATCCTGGCCCGCGGCATGAATCTGATGAGCGCCAAGGGTGCCGCCGCCGTGCTGATGGATGTGCATTCCGGCGAGATCCTGGCCATGGCCTCGCTGCCGGATTTCGATCCCAACGACCGGCCCAAGCCGCTGCTGAAGGGTGATGCCTCCGACAGCCCGCTGTTCAACCGTGCCGTGCAGGGCCAGTACGAGCTGGGCTCGACCTTCAAGATCTTCCCGGTGGCGCAGGCGATGGACCTGGGGCTGGTCAATCCCTCGACCATGATCTCGACCAAGACCCCGATCCGCATCGGCAAATTCAACATCAACGATTTCCACAATTACGGCGCCCAGCTGTCGGTCGCCGACATTATCGTGAAATCCTCGAACGTGGGCACGGTGCGCATCGCCCAGATGATCGGGGTCGAGCGGCAGCGCGACTTCCTCGGCCAGCTGGGTTTCTTCGAGCCGACGCCGCTGGAGATGATCGAGGCCCCGACCGGCCGGCCGCTGCTGCCGCCGCAGACCCGCTGGCCGGCGGTGACGGCGGCGACGATCAGCTTCGGGCACGGGCTGGCGGCCTCGCCGGTGCATCTGGCCGCGGCCTATGCGACGCTGGCCAATGACGGCCGCCGGGTGCGCCCGACGCTGGTGCACAACCGCACCGCGCGCCCGATGGGCGAGCAGGTGCTGTCGGCCGATGCCGCGCGCCGGGCGCGGGCGCTGCTGCGGCAGGTGGTGGTGCGCGGCACCGCGCGCTCGGGCGAGGTGCCCGGCTATGGCATCGCCGGCAAGACCGGCACCGCCGACAAGCCCCGCCCCGGCGGCGGCTATTATGCCAATAAAGTTGTATCCACCTTTGCCTTGATGTTTCCGGTCGATGATCCACAATTCGTCCTGGTGGTGACACTGGACGAACCCAGCTCGGAAACCGGGGCGGGCGAGAGCCGCACCGCCGGGCGGACCGCCGTTCCCGTCGCGGCCGAACTGGTGCGCCGGCTGGCCCCGATCCTGGGTCTGCCGCCCGAGCTGGAGCATCCGTTGCCGACCATTGCAGCCCCGGCGACGGAGGGCGTAAAGCTGGTAGCAGGTGAGTGATATGTGTAGCAGGTGGTTCATGAGTCAGACATCGCGTCATGCGGAGAGGGGCGGCGACGGCCGCGCGGGACCGGGCAGCAGGCCGGGGAATGGGCCGGCCGGGCGGCGGCAATGCGCCGGGGTGCGGCGGAGGGGCCGGCGCGCCGGCCTGCGGGCGGGGGAAAGACCATGACGGCAGCGACCCGCAACCTGGCGGCCCTTGGCCTGACCGCGCGCGACGGGCGCGAGGCGGCGGTGGCCGGGATCGCCGTTGACAGCCGGGGGGTTCGCCCCGGCTTTCTGTTTGCCGCCCTGCCCGGCACCGCCGCGCATGGCGTGCAATATGTGCCGCAGGCGCTGGCGGCGGGGGCGGGCGCGATCCTGACCGACCGCGCCGGCGAGGGCCAGGCCGCCGGCGCCATCGCCGCCAGCGGCGGGCAGGCCGCGCTGGTGGTGGTCGAGGATGTGCGCGCGGCGCTGTCCTGCGCCGCGGCGCTGTGGTTCGACGCCCAGCCCGCCCATGTGGTCGCGGTGACCGGCACCTCCGGCAAGACCTCGGTGGCCAGCTTTACCCGCCAGATCTGGCAGGCGCTGGGCCGCCCGGCGATCAGCCTCGGCACCATGGGGGTGGAGGGGGACTTCACCACGAAACTGGCCCATACCACGCCCGAGCCGGTGACCCTGCACCGGGTGCTGGCCGAGGCGGCCGCCGCCGGCATCACCCATTGTGCGATGGAGGCCTCCTCGCACGGGCTCGACCAGCGGCGCCTCGACGGGGTGCGGCTGGAGGCCGGGGCCTTCACCAATTTCAGCCAGGACCACCTGGACTATCACCATGACTTCGAGAGCTATTTCGCCGCCAAGGCGCTGCTGTTCGACCGCCTGCTGACCGAGGGCCAGCCGGCGATCGTCAATATCGACGACCCGGCCGGGCAGCGCATGGCGGCCCGGGCCGACAAGGCCGGGCTGGAGGTGATCCGCATCGGCCGGGCCGAGGGCGCCGACCTGCGCATCCTCGGCCAGCGTTACGATGCCACCGGGCAGGAGCTGCGCTTCTCCGTGCATGGCAAGCCGCATCTGGTGCGGCTGGACCTGATCGGCGGTTTCCAGGCCGAGAACGTGCTGGCCGCGGCGGCGCTGGCCATGGCCTCGGGCGAGGCGGCGGATGCCGTCATCGGCGTGCTGCCCGGCCTGACCACGGTGCGCGGCCGCATGCAGCTGGCGGCGCGGCGGGCCAATGGCGCGGCGGTGTTCGTGGACTACTCGCACAAGCCCGGCGCGCTGGCCTCGGCGCTGCAATCGCTGCGCCCGCATGTGATGGGGCGGATTCTGGTCGTGTTCGGCGCCGGTGGCGACCGCGACCGCCTGAAACGGCCGCTGATGGGGCAGGCGGCGCGCGATTTCGCCGATCTGGTCATCGTCACCGACGACAATCCGCGCACCGAGGACGCCGCTGCCATCCGCGCCGCGGTGCTGGAGGGGGCCGGACCCGAGGCGATCGAGGTCGGCGACCGCGCCGAGGCGATCCTGCGCGGCGTCGATGCGCTGGAGGCCGGCGACGCGCTGCTGATCGCCGGCAAGGGCCATGAGAGCGGGCAGATCATCGGCCATGACGTGTTTCCATTCGACGACGTCGAGCAGGCCAGCGTCGCCGTCGCAGCCCTGGAGGGCCGGATATGAGCGAGGAACACCAACGCGGGACCCTCTGGACGGCCGCCGAGGCTGCCGAGGCCACGGGCGGCGAGGCGCGGGGCGAATGGGCGGTCTTCGGGCTGAGCATCGACAGCCGCACGGTGGCGCCGGGCGAGATGTTCATCGCCCTGACCGCGGCCCGCGACGGCCATGACTTCGTGGCCGATGCCCTGGCCCGCGGCGCGGCGGCGGCGATGGTCTCGCGCGCGCCCGAGGGGGTGGCGGCGGATGCGCCGCTGCTGGTCGTGCCCGACGTGCAGGCCGGGCTGGAGGCGCTGGGCCGTGCCGGGCGCGCCCGCATGCAGGGCACGGTGATGGCGATCACCGGCTCGGTCGGCAAGACCTCGGCCAAGGACATGGCGCGGCTGGTGCTGGCGCAGGAGGGGCATGTGCATGTCGCCGAGGCCAGCTTCAACAACCAGTGGGGGGTGCCGCTGACCCTGGCGCGGATGCCGGCCGACAGCGATTTCGCGGTGATCGAGATCGGCATGAACCATCCCGGCGAGATCGCGCCGCTGGCGCGCATGGCCCGCCCGCATCTGGCGCTGATCACCACCATCGCCCCGGCGCATCTGGCCGCCTTCCCCGACGGGCTGGAGGGCATCGCGCGCGAGAAGGCGGCGATCTTCGAGGGGCTGGAGCCGGGCGGCCTGGCCGTGATCCCGAACGGCCTGCCGGTCTCGCCGATCCTGCACGACATCGCCGAGGCCCACGGCGCCCGCGTCGTCGGCTTCGGCCCGCAACTGGCCTCCGATCATCCGCTCGGCTCGATCGGGGCCGGGGCGCTGGGCTTCTCGCTGCCCGGCGCGGCCGTCCACATGGCGCACAACGCGCTGGGGGTGCTGGCCGCCTGCATGGCGCTGGGCATCCATCCGATGAAGGTGACCCAGGGGCTGCTGCAATGGCACCCCGCCCCCGGGCGCGGCGGGGTCGAGACGCTGGGCGACCTGACCCTGATCGACGACAGCTTCAACGCCAATCCGGCCAGCATGGCTGCGGGTCTGGCCTCGCTGGCCGGGCAGCCGGGCGAGGGGCGGCGGGTGGCCATCCTGGGCGACATGCTGGAACTGGGCCCGGAGGCCGAATCCATGCATGTCGCGCTGGCCGAGGACCCGTCGATGGCGTCGATCGACAGGGTTCATGCCGCCGGCCCGCTGATGCGGTCGCTGATGCAGGCGCTGCCGCCGGCCAAGCGCGGCCTCTGGACCGAGGCGGTCGAGGGGCTGATCGACCGCCTGCCCGAACTGGTGCAGCCCGGCGACATCGTGCTGGTGAAGGGATCGAAATCCTCGCGCGTCGCGTCGCTGGTTGACGCGCTGCGCGCCTCGCGTCAAAGCGCGTGAAACAAGACCAAACCGACAAGACCGAACTAGGGACAGGGACTCCGAATGCTGTATTGGCTGGCCGCGCTGGGTGATTATTCGGGTCCCCTGAACCTCGTCCGCTACATCACCTTCCGTGCCGGCGCCGCTTTCTTCACGGCGCTGCTGTTCGGTTTCCTGTTCGGGCGGCCGCTGATCGACTGGCTGCGGGTCAAGCAGAAGCGCGGCCAGCCGATCCGCAGCGACGGGCCGGAGGCGCATCTGATGAAGGCCGGTACGCCCACCATGGGCGGGCTGCTGATCCTGTCGGCGCTGACCTTTTCGACGCTGCTCTGGGCGCGGCTGGACAATGGCTATGTCTGGATCGTGCTGCTGGTGACGCTGGGCTTTGCCGCCATCGGCTTTGCCGACGACTATGCCAAGGTGTCCAAGTTCACCACCGCCGGGGTGTCGGGGCGCATCCGCATGGGGCTGGGCCTGCTGATCGCGGCGCTGGCGGCGCTGGGGGCGATGTGGCTGCATCCGGCCGGGCTTTCCGGCGATCTGGCGGTGCCGTTCTTCAAGAATCTGCTGATCGACCTCGGCTTCTTCTTCGTGCCCTTCGCCATGGTGGTGATCGTCGGCGCCGCCAATGCGGTGAACCTGACCGACGGGCTGGACGGGCTGGCCATCGGCCCGGTGATCATCGCCGCCGGCACCTTCGGCATCATCGCCTATCTGGTCGGCAACAGCGTCTTCGCCAATTATCTGGGCGTCCACTATGTCCCCGCCACCGGCGAGATCGCCATCTTCTGCGCGGCGCTGATCGGCGCCGGCCTCGGCTTCCTGTGGTACAACGCGCCGCCGGCGGCGGTGTTCATGGGCGACACTGGCAGCCTCGCGCTGGGCGGCGCGCTGGGCGCCATCGCGGTCTGCACCAAGCACGAATTCGTCCTCGCCATCGTCGGCGGGCTGTTCGTGGTCGAGGCGCTGTCGGTGATCATCCAGGTGCTCTATTTCAAGCGCACCGGCAAGCGGGTGTTCCTGATGGCCCCGATCCACCACCATTTCGAGAAGAAGGGCTGGGCCGAGGCGCAGATCGTCATCCGCTTCTGGATCATCGCCATCATCCTGGCGCTGATCGGGCTGGCGACGCTGAAGCTGCGCTGAGCGAGGAGGCAGGCGATGATCCCGGTTCAGGGCGTTGAGGGGCAGACGGTCATGGTGCTGGGCTTCGGCCGCTCCGGCCGGGCGACGGCGCTGGCCCTGCAGGCCGGCGGTGCGGTGGTCCGGGTCTGGGACGACGGCGCTGATACCCGCGCCGCCGCCGAGGCCGAGGGTTGGACGGTCGCCGACCCGACCCGCCCCGGCGCGCTGGACGATGTAGCGGCGCTGGTCACCAGCCCCGGCATCGCGCATCTCTATCCCCAGCCGCATCCGGCGATTCTGGCCGCCTATCGCGCCGGGGTGCCGGTGGACAACGATATCGGCCTGTTCTTCCGCAGCTTCGCCACCCGCGCCTGGGAGGAGTTCGACACCACGCCCCGCGTGATCGCCGTCACCGGTTCAAACGGCAAGTCCACCACCACGGCGCTGATCCATCACGTTCTGGACGCGGTGGGCCGCCCGACGCAGATGGGCGGCAATATCGGCACCGGCGTGCTGTCGCTGGAACCGGCGGCGGATGGCGAGGTGGTGGTGCTGGAACTGTCCAGCTACCAGACCGACCTTGCGCGCGCGCTGACCCCGGACGTGGCGGTGCTGACCAACATGTCGCCCGACCATCTGGACCGCCATGCCGGGCCGGGCGGCTATTTCGCCGCCAAGCGCCGGCTGTTCGCCGAGGGCGGTCCCGACCGCGCCGTGATCGGCGTCGACGAGGTCGAGGGCCTGTATCTGGCCGATCAAATGGGCGAGGGGCCGGGCGACGACCGGGTGATCCGCATCTCCTCGGGGCAGAAGCTGGGCGGCCCCGGCTGGTCGGTCTTTGCCCGCAAGGGCTTTCTGGCCGAATGGCGCAAGGGCCGTCAGGTGGCCTCGATCGACCTGCGGGCGATGAAGGGCCTGCCCGGCGCGCATAACCACCAGAATGCCTGCGCGGCTTATGCGGCCCTGCGCGCGGTGGGTCTGGCGCCGCGCCAGATCGAGGCGGCGATGGCGACTTTCGCCGGCCTGCCGCATCGCAGCCAATTGATTGCGGAACATGGCGGCGTGGCCTGGGTGAACGATTCCAAGGCCACCAATGTCGCCAGCGCCGCCAATGCCTTGCAGGCCTTCCCCCGCATCCGCTGGATCGCCGGAGGTCTGGGCAAGGAGGGCGGCATCGCCGACCTGGTGCCGCATCTGGGCTCGGTGGTGAAGGCCTACCTGATCGGCCATTCGGCCCGCGATTTTGCGCTGCAAATGGGCGCGGTGCCGCATGAGGTGCTGCCCGACCTGCCCGCCGCCGTCGCCCGCGCCCATGAAGAGGCCGAGCCGGGCGAGACGGTGCTGCTGGCCCCCGCTGCCGCCAGCTTCGACCAGTATCCCAACTTCGAGAAGCGCGGTGAGCATTTCACCGCACTGGTGCGCGCGGCGCTGGGGCTGGGGTGAAGCAGTCGTCCAGCCCGATCTGATACAGCCGGTTCCTCTGGCGGAGGTTCCCCCCTCCTCCGGGGCGGTGGGCTTACGCTAGAGTGGCGGCAATGTTTCGCATGACGGTCCCCGCCCTCCGGGCCGCGCCTGCCAAGCCATTTTCCGCACCTCCCGCGAATCAATTCTGGCGTGAGTGTGAAAATCCCGCTAGACTGGCCGACAGACCCGGCAAACGGGCGGATGTTCGAGGCAGTGACGGCGGTATTCCCATGACCGAGATGGTGTTTGGCGCCACGCCAGAACGGGTGAGCGACCCGATCCTGCCGCGCTGGTGGCGGACCATCGACCGCTGGTCGCTGGCCTGCGTGCTGGGGCTGTTCGCGGTCGGCCTGTTGCTGGGCCTCGCCGCCTCGGTGCCGCTGGCCGAACGCAACCACCTGCCGGCCTTCTATTATGTCAAGCGGCAGGCGGCCTTCGGGGTCCTCGCCCTGCTGGTGATGCTGTGGTTCTCCACCCGCGACGTGCGCACCATCCGGCGGCTGGGGGTGCTGGGCTTCGGCATCACCATCCTGGTGGTGCTGGCGCTGCCGGTGATCGGCACCGACTTCTCCAAGGGCGCCACCCGCTGGCTCAGCCTCGGCTTCGTGTCGATCCAGCCCTCGGAATTCCTCAAGCCCGGCTTCATGGCGCTGATCGCCTGGTTCATGGCCGCCTCGCAGGAGGTCGGCGGGCCGCCCGGCAAGCTCTATGCCTTCCTGACCACGGTTTGCGTGGTGGTGGTGCTGGCGCTGCAGCCGGATTTCGGCCAGGCGGCACTGGTGCTGTTCTCCTGGGCGGTGATGTATTTCGTCGCCGGTGCGCCCTGGATGCTGCTGCTGGGTGCCATGGCCGCCACCGTGCTGGGCGGCATCTTCGCCTATGGCCAGTCCGAGCATTTCGCCCGCCGCATCGACGGTTTCCTGTCGACCGAAATCGACCCGCGCACCCAGATCGGCTATGCCACCAATGCCATTCAGGAGGGCGGGCTGTTCGGCGTCGGCCTGGGCGAGGGCACGGTGAAATGGTCGCTGCCCGATGCGCATACCGACTTCATCATCGCCGTGGCGGCCGAAGAATACGGGCTGAGCCTGGTCCTGGTCATCATCGCGCTTTACGCGACCATCGTGCTGCGGTCCCTGTGGCGGCTGCGGGACGAGCGCGACCCGTTTGCCCGCATCGCCGGCACCGGCCTGGCCTGCGCCTTTGCCGTGCAGGCGCTGATCAACATGGGCGTGGCGGTGCGGCTGCTGCCGGCCAAGGGCATGACGCTGCCCTTCGTCAGCTATGGCGGCTCGTCGCTGATCGCCTCCGGCATCGCCATGGGCATGCTGCTGGCGCTGACCCGCACGCGGCCCCAGCACGATTACGCCGACATCCTCGCCCGCGATTTCGAGGGCATCCGCCGGCTGCCGGGGCGGTAGGCATGATTCAGGCTTTGCAGGGACAGGGCGCCGGGCAGGGGCGCCTCGCGCTGATCGCGGCGGGCGGCACCGGCGGGCACATGTTCCCGGCGCAGGCGCTGGCCGAGGCGTTGCTGGCGGATGGCTGGCGGGTGGTGCTGTCCACGGATGAGCGCGGCGCCCGCTATGCCGGCGGCTTCCCGGCGGCGGTGGTGCGGCGGCAGGTGGCCTCGGCCAGCACGGCGCGCGGCGGGGTGGCGGGCAAGATCGCCGCGCCCTTCCGCATCGCGCGCGGGGTGCTGTCGGCAATGGCGCAGATGCGCGCCGACCGGCCGGCGGTGGTGGTGGGCTTCGGCGGCTACCCCTCGATTCCGGCGCTGACGGCGGCGCGGCTGCTGCGCATCCCGGCGATGATCCACGAGCAGAACGGGGTGGTGGGCCGGGTCAACCGCATCTTCGCCCCGCGCGTGGCGGCGGTGGCCTGCGGCACCTGGCCGACCGCCTTGCCCCAAGGCGTCGAGGCCAGCCATACCGGCAACCCGGTCCGCGCCTCGGTGCTGGCGGTCCTCGACCAGCCCTATCAGCCGCCGGGCGAGGGGGGCGTGAGCATCCTCGTCATCGGTGGCAGCCAGGGCGCCCGCATCCTGTCGGACAGCGTGGCCGAGGCGATCGCCGCCTTGCCCGCGTCCCTGCGCCAGCGCCTGACCGTTACCCACCAGCTTCGCCCCGAGGATCTGGAGCGGGTGCGCGCCACCTATGCGGCCGCCGGCATCCCGGCCGAGGTTGCCAGCTTCTTCGACGACGTGCCCGCCCGCATGGCGCGGGCGCAACTGGTCATCGCCCGCGCCGGCGCCTCCTCGGTGGCCGAGATCACCGCCATCGGCCGGCCCGCGATTCTGGTGCCCTATGCCGCGGCGGCGGGCGATCACCAGAGCGCCAATGCCCGCCCGCTGCACGAGGCCGGCGCCGCCATCGCCATTGCCGAACCCGACTTCACCCCCGCCCGCCTGACCGGGGCGATCACCGAAATCCTCACCGATCCCGACCGCGCGGCGCGGATGAGCGCCGCCGCCCGCGCCCTTGGCCGCCCCGACGCGGCCGCGCGCCTTCATGCAATTGTGAAAGACCTCGCCCGATGAAACCCGCGACGAAACTTCCTGCCCAGCTCGGCCCCATCCATTTCGTCGGCATCGGCGGCATCGGCATGTCCGGCATCGCCGAGGTGCTGATGACGCTGGGCTATCGGGTGCAGGGCTCGGACGCCAAGAGATCCAGGATCACCGACCGGCTGGAGGGGCTGGGCGCCACCATCTTCGAGGGCCAGCGGGCCGAGAATATCGGCGAGGCTGCGGTGGTGGTGATCTCGACCGCGATCAAGAAGGGCAACCCGGAGCTGGAGGAGGCCCGCCGCCGCGGGTTGCCGGTGGTGCGCCGGGCCGAGATGCTGGCCGAGCTGATGCGCCTGCGCTCGAACATCGCCATCGCCGGAACGCATGGTAAGACCACGACGACGACGCTGGTGGCGACGCTGCTGGACAAGGGCGGGCTGGACCCCACAGTCATCAATGGCGGGGTGATCCACGCCTATGGCTCCAACGCCCGCGCCGGCGCCGGCGAGTGGATGGTGGTCGAGGCCGACGAGAGCGATGGCAGCTTCAACCGCCTGCCCGCCGACATCGCCATCGTCACCAATATCGACCCCGAGCATATGGAGCATTGGGGCAGCTTCGACGCGCTGCGCAAGGGTTTCACCGATTTCGTGTCGAACATCCCCTTCTACGGGCTGGCGGTGCTGTGCACCGACCACCCGGAGGTGCAGGCGCTGGTCGGCCGCGTCACTGACCGCCGCGTGGTCACCTTCGGCTTCAACGCCCAGGCGGATCTGCGGGCGGTGAACCTGCGCTATGAGGGCGGGGTGGCGCATTTCGACATCGCGCTTCAGGGCGAGGTCGGCGAGGACGGCAACGTGCCGATGATCGAGGGCTGCACCCTGCCGATGCCGGGCGACCACAACGTGTCGAACAGCCTGGCGGCGGTGGCGGTGGCCCGCCATCTGGGCATTCCGGCCGAGGCGATCCGGGCCGCCCTTGCCGGGTTCGGCGGCGTCAACCGCCGCTTTACCCGCGTCGGCGAGGTGAACGGGGTGGCGATCATCGACGATTACGGCCACCACCCGGTCGAGATCGCCGCGGTGCTGCGCGCCGCCCGGCAGGCGCTGGGCGCGAAGGGGCGGGTGATCGCCGTCCACCAGCCGCACCGCTATTCGCGGCTGTCGAACCTGTTCGACGATTTCTGCACCTGTTTCAACGAGGCCGATGTGGTGGCCATCGCCGAGGTCTATGCGGCGGGCGAGGAGCCGATCCCCGGCGCCTCACGCGAGGATCTGGTCGCCGGGCTGATCGCCCATGGCCACCGCCATGCCCGCGCGGTGATCGACGAGGACGACCTGACCCGGCTGGTGCGCGAACAGGCAAGGCCCGGCGACATGGTGGTCTGCCTCGGCGCCGGCTCGATCTCGGCCTGGGCGCATGGGCTGCCGGCGCGGCTGGAAGCGAAATAGCGGGTGCTGACCCCTTGGCTGATCACCGCGGCCGTCGCGGGGCTGGCGGGCTGGTTCGGTGTTGCCCGCATGGCGGCGCGGGCCTGGCCGGCGATGGGGGCGGGGCTGGTGCTGCTGCTGGCCGGCGGCTTGGCGTGCTGGACCATCGGCGGGACCAGGACCGGTCCCTTTCCGGCCGGTCTCGGCGGCCTGCTGCTCGGCATGCTGCTGTTCATCGCCACCGGGGCCGTGCTGCTGGGCGCCGCGCTGCGCCGGCTTCATGAATGGTGGCGCCCGCCCGTGGCGGTGCCCTCCCGCACCGGCGGCTGGTGGGCGGTGGCGGGGATCGGCCTGTTCAGCGGGGTCGCCGTGCTGCGCAGCGTGCTGGAGTAGATTTGCGCGCGGTGCCGCTTTCGGCTACCACGCGCCCGAGACCCTGAGGAAAACCCGCGATGACCCGCCTGACCCCCGACATGCTGCCGCCGGTGCGCGGCGTGCTCAACGCCGGCAAGCCGCTCTCGGCGCTGACCTGGCTGCGGGTGGGCGGGCCGGCCGACTGGCTGTTCCAGCCCGCCGATACCAGCGATCTGGCCGATTTCCTGCGCACCCTGCCGCCGGAGATTCCGGTGCAGCCGATCGGCGTCGGCTCCAACCTGATCGTGCGCGATGGCGGGGTGCGCGGCGTGGTGATCCGGCTGGGCCGCGGCTTCAACGGCATTGCCTGCGCGGAGGGCATCGTCACCGCCGGCGCCGCGGCGCTCGATGCGCATGTGGCGCGCAAGGCGGCGCAGGCGGGGCTGGACCTGACCTTCCTGCGCACCATCCCCGGCAGCATCGGCGGGGCGGTGCGGATGAACGCCGGCTGCTATGGCAGCTATATCGCCGACCACCTGATCGACGCCACCGTGGTCACGCGGGCGGGCGAGGTGCGGGTGCTGACCCCGGCCGATCTGGGCTTTGCCTATCGCCATTCCGACCTGCCCGAGGGCTGGGTGCTGACCGAGGCCCGCTTTCGCGCCGAACCCGGAGATCCCGAGGCGCTGGAAGCCCGCATGGCCGAACAGCTTGCGAAACGCGATGCCAGCCAGCCGACCGGGGCGGGAACGGCCGGGTCCACCTTCCGCAATCCGGCCGGGTTCTCCTCGACCGGGCGAGCCGACGACACGCATGAGCTGAAGGCCTGGAAGCTGATCGAGCAGGCCGGCCTGCGCGGCCACCGCCTCGGCGGCGCGCAGATGAGCGAGAAGCACCCGAATTTCCTGATGAACACCGGCAATGCCACCGCCGCCGAGCTGGAGGCCCTGGGCGAGCTGGTCCGCGCCCGCGTGCGCGAGACCTCGGGGCACGAGCTGCAATGGGAAGTGATCCGGCTGGGCGAGCCCTGATGGACGAGACCCGCCAGCTGGTCGACTATTGCAGCGACCGGCTGCAGGGTTGGGACGTGCAGACCCGGCGGCTGTTCGGGACCACGGCGCTCTATCGCGACGGGCTGGTGTTCGCGCTGGTCTGGCGGGGGGCGGTCTATTTCAAGGTCGACGAACAGTCGCGCCCCGCCTATGCCACCGCCGGCGCGCATCCCTTCACCTACACCACCCGCAAAGGCGAGGTCGCCGTGGTCGGGTCCTATTGGGAGGCCCCGGCCGAGATCGTCGAGGACGATGCGGCCTTCGTGGCCTGGGCCGAGCGCGCCTGTCAGGCGGCAAGGGCCTCCGCGAAAGTGTGATCGGCGCAGGGAGGAGGGGTCCGGTCAGCCGTGACTGCCTGCCTGGGTGCTGTCTTCCCCGGCCAAGGTCCGAGTGCGGTGGAGGTATCCGACTTGGGGCGCGCCTGAAACCCCGCACCGGGCCGCGCTAGGAACCCGGGCCCGCAGCATCGCCCCGTTCTGCCGTCCAGCAGAGTCCGGCTTTCGGTGTCGCGGCCTCGACGATGGCCTGCGCGCGGCGGGCGCGCCTGAAGCCCCGCACCGAGACGGGAGCCGCGCTAGGAATCCCAGCCCCGCAGCGGCGCCCGTCCTGCTGTCCGGTATAGCCCGGCTTTGGGCACTGCGGCCTCGGCCATGGCCCGCGCGCGGTGAGGGGCGCCGACCTCGGGGGCGTCTAAATTTTCGCACTAAGACCGGGGCTTCGTTTGGAACTCGAGCACCGCAGCGGTGCCCTGTCCCGCAATCCGGCACAGCCCGACCCTCCGGCCTCGGTCCGAGGCGCCGGCGGACGCCAGCCCGCCGTCGCCGTTCAACGCTCCGCGCCGCCGAGCCCGGTTCCGCGCGGCGGGGGCTTACCCCGCCCTCACCGCCTCGCGCAGCTTGAACTTCTGCACCTTGCCGGTCGAGGTGCGGGGGATTTCGGCGAACACCACGTCGCTGGGGCATTTGAAATGCGCCAGCCGGGCGCGGCACCAGTCGATGATCTCGCGCTTGGTGGCGCTCTGGTCCGGCTTCAGCTCGATATAGGCCACCGGCGTCTCGCCCCATTTCTCGGAAGGATGTGCGATCACCGCGCAGAGCAGCACCGAAGGATGCGCATAGATCGCGTTCTCGACCTCGATCGAGGAGATGTTCTCGCCGCCGGAGATGATGATGTCCTTGGAGCGGTCCTTGAGCTGGATGTAGCCGTCCGGCCAGGCCACGCCCAGATCGCCGGAATGGAACCAGCCGCCGGCAAAGGCCTCTCCGGTGGCGGCGGGGTTCTTCAGATAGCCCTTCATCACGATATTGCCGCGCATCATCACCTCGCCCAGGGTCCGGCCGTCGGCAGGCACGGGCTGCATGGTCTCCGGGTCCAGCACCGCCAGCCCGTCGAGTGCCGCATAGCGCACCCCTTGGCGGGCCTTCTTCACCGCCTGCTCGGCGGCGGGCAGCGCGTCCCAGGCGTCGTGCCACTGGTTGACCACTGAGGGGCCGTAGGTCTCGGTCAGGCCGTAGATGTGGTTGACGGCAAAGCCCGCCTCGGCCATGGCCGCGATCACCGCCTCGGGCGGCGGCGCGCCGGCGACGTTGAAGCTGACGGGGCGGGGCAGGGGGCGGCGCTCGGCCTCGGGCGCATTGACCAGGGTGGCCATGATGATCGGCGCGCCGCACAGATGCGTCACTCCCAGATCGGCGATGGCGTCATAGATGGGTTTGGCGCGCACCCAGCGCAGGCAGACATGGGTGCCGGCCTGCACCGCCACCGTCCAGGGAAAGCACCAGCCGTTGCAATGGAACATCGGCAGCGTCCACAGATAGACGGCATGGCGGCCCAGCTCGGCATGGATGGTGTTGGAATAGCACATCAGCGTGGCGCCGCGATGGTGATAGACCGCGCCCTTGGGATTGCCGGTGGTGCCGGAGGTATAGTTCAGCGTGATCGCGTCCCATTCGTCCGCCGGCGGCTGCCAGTCGTAGCCGGCATCGCCCGACGCGACCAGCGCCTCATAGTCGAGGTCGCTGACCGGCGCGCCCTTGCCATAAGGGGCGTCGTCGGGGAATTCCGGGTCGTCGACGCTGACCAGCAGCGGCCGGACCCGGGCCAGCTCCAGCGCCGCCCGCGCCACGTCGGCGAATTCGCGATCCACCACCAGCACCTTGGCCTCGGCATGGTCGAGCTGGAAGGCGATCACCGCCGCATCCAGCCTGGTGTTGATGGCGTGCAGCACGGCGCCGGTCATCGGCACGCCGTAATGGGCCTCGATCATCGCCGGGATGTTGGGCAGGATCACGCTGACCGTATCGCCGCGGCCGATGCCGCGCGCCGCCAGCGCCGAGGCCAGCTGCCGGCTGCGCGACCACAGTTCGGCATAGCTGCGGCTGATGCGGCCATGGATCACGGCCGGATGGTCGGGATAGGTGCGTGCCGCGCGCTCCAGAAAGCTGATCGGCGTCAGGGGCTGGTAATTGGCGGGGTTGCGGTCCAGCCCCGAGTCGAACGCGCTGTGCATGGTGTCCCTCCGGTCACGATTGCGTCACACTATGGCCATCCCCACCAGACCGCGCAACGGGGCTGACGCAAGGGCGCAGGCGCGCAAACGGGCTTTCTTGCGCGCCCGCGCCGTTATAGAAGCGCCGCCATGAGCATCGCCAACCCGCCCGATCTGCGCCCCGACCTTGCCCGCAGCCAGATCCCCGATCTGCGCCGCCCCGGCCAGCCGACCATCGGCATGGTCTCTCTGGGCTGCCCGAAGGCGCTGGTCGACAGCGAGCGCATCCTGACCCGCCTGCGGGCCGAGGGCTATGCGATCAGCCCGGACTATTCCGGCGCCGATGCGGTGATCGTGAACACCTGCGGCTTTCTGGACAGCGCCAAGGCCGAGAGCCTCGATGCCATCGGCGAGGCTTTGTCCGAAAACGGCCGGGTGATCGTTACCGGCTGTCTGGGCGCCGAACCGGAATTCATCACCGGCGCGCATCCCTCCGTGCTGGCCGTCACCGGCCCGCATCAATACGAGCAGGTGCTGGATGCCGTGCATGCCGTGGTGCCGCCCAAGCCCGACCCGTTCATCGACCTGCTGCCGGCCAGCGCCGTCAGCCTGACGCCACGCCATTACAGCTATCTGAAGATTTCCGAGGGCTGCAACCACGCCTGCAAGTTCTGCATCATTCCCGACATGCGCGGCAAGCTGGTCAGCCGCCCCGCTCATGCCGTGGTGCGCGAGGCCGAGAAGCTGGTCGCGGCCGGGGTGCGCGAGTTGCTGGTGATCTCGCAGGATACCTCGGCCTACGGGCTCGACCGCCGCTATGCGACCGAACGCGGGCACCGGGCGCATATTGTCGACCTCGCCCGCGACATCGGGTCGCTGGGGGCCTGGGTGCGGCTGCATTACGTCTATCCCTATCCCTTCGTGCGCGACCTGATCCCGCTGATGGCCGAGGGGCTCGTGCTGCCCTATCTGGACATTCCCTTCCAGCACGCCCACCCCGACACGCTCCGGCGCATGGCCCGCCCGGCGCATGCGACGAAGACGCTGGACGAGATCGCGGCCTGGCGTGCCATCTGCCCGGAGATCGCCCTGCGCTCCACCTTCATCGTGGGCTTTCCGGGCGAGACCGAGGCCGAGTTCCAGACCCTGCTGGACTGGCTGGACGAAGCCCAGCTGGATCGCGTCGGCTGCTTTCAATACGAGAACGTCAAGGGTGCCCGCGCCAACGACCTGCCCGACCATGTGCCGGAGGCCGTCAAGCAGGAACGCTGGGACCGTTTCATGGAAAAGGCGCAGGCGATCAGCGCCGCAAGGCTGGCCGCCCGCGTCGGCTCGCGCCAGCCGGTGATCGTGGACAGCGTCGACGCGGAGGGCGCCACCTGCCGCACCCGGTTCGATGCGCCGGAAATCGACGGCAACCTGTTCATCGACGAGGGGTTCGAGGCCCTGACCCCCGGCGACATCGTCGAGGTCACGGTGGATGAGGCCAGCGAATACGACCTCTGGGGGCGGCTGGACGGCTGAGCCCGGCCTCTGCTATCACGCCTGCGGGCAGATCGCCCGGCAGCCAGGACGAGGCCGCGCATGACCCTTCCGCTGAAATGGGACCCGCAAGGGCGGCCGCGCAAGCCGGGGATCGTCGGCATCGGCGCGCAGAAGGCCGGCACCAGCTGGCTGTCGCAGATGCTGGGCCAGCATCCCCTGGTCTGGACCACGCCGCTGAAGGAGGTCCATTTCTTCAACCACCGCTTCATCGAGGCGCATCGCTACTGGATCGCCTGGCATTACCGCCAGAAGCCGGTCGAGATCCGCGCCCGCTACCAGCGCCGGGCCGAGGTGCTGCCGGCGGTGATGGACGACTATCTGCGCAGCATCTGCACCGGCAGCCAGATGTTTTCCAACCACTGGTACAAGCAGGTCTTCACGCCGACGCCGGACCATGCGCAGGCCATGGACGTGACGCCGGAATATTCCACCCTGCCGGTGGAGGGGGTGGATTTCGTCGCCCGCTTCCTGCCCAGGGCGCGCTTTATCTATCTCGTGCGCGACCCTGTGGACCGGGCGATCAGCCAGTTGCGCATGAACCTGCTGCGCGAAAGGCGCCGGCCCGACGGCCGCGCCGACTGGCTGGCCGAGGTCGCCGCCCCGGTGCTGGCCGATCGCGGCGATTATGCGACCTATATCCCGCGCTGGCAGGCGCGGCTGGGCGAGCGGCTGCTGATCCTGCCCTATGGCGACATCGCCCGCGACCCGCTGGCGCTGATGCGGCGGCTGGAGGCGTTCCTCGACCTGCCGGAATGGGATTACCGCAATCTCGACCTGCGGGTCTTTGCCACCCCGGACGGGATCGAGGTGCCGGACTATGCCCGCGAGGCGCTGCGCGAGCGGCTGGCCGGGCAATACGCCTTCCTGCGCGACAGTCTGGGCGCGGATTTCCTGGCCGCGACCGCCTGAATCCATCACGCCGCTGGCCTCCGGGCGCGCATTCGGCTAAACCGCCGCCAAACCTGCATCCAAAACGAGGCCCAGATGGCGTCCTATCAGTTCGTCTATTTCATGGACGGCGTGTCCAAGACCTATGCCGGCGGCAAGAAGGTCTTTGAAAACATTCGTCTGAACTTCCTGCCCGGCGTCAAGATCGGCGTCGTCGGCGTCAACGGCGCCGGTAAATCCTCGTTGCTGCGCATCATGGCCGGCATCGACAAGGATTTCACCGGCGAGGCCTGGGCCGCCAAGGGCGCCACCGTCGGCTATCTGCCGCAGGAGCCGGACCTCGACCCCGCGCTGACCGTGCGCGGCAACGTCATGGAGGGGGTCAAGGCCAAGCAGGCCAAGCTGGACCGCTATAACGAGCTGGCGATGAACTATTCCGACGAGACCGCCGACGAGATGGCGCGCCTCCAGGACGAGATCGACGCCGAGGGGCTGTGGGATCTGGACAGCCAGGTCGACGTGGCGATGGAGGCCCTGCGCTGCCCGCCCGACGACGCCCAGGTCGACACGCTCTCGGGCGGCGAGAAGCGGCGGGTGGCTTTGTGCAAGCTGCTGCTGGAAGCCCCCGACATGCTGCTGCTGGACGAACCCACCAACCACCTCGATGCCGAAACCATCGCCTGGCTGCAAAAGCACCTGATCGAATACAAGGGCACGATCCTGA
>JBEBVF010000047.1:0-22530 GCA_040392885.1 Paracoccus sp. (in: a-proteobacteria)
GGGCGGCGGCCCGGTCCCCGCGCGTCCGGCTATCGCACCAGCAGCAGCACCAGGATGCCGGCGACGATCAGCACGCAGCCGGCGGTTTCCAGGCGGTTGATCCGCTCCTTGAAGAACAGCACCGCGGCGGCGAAGGTGAACAGCATCTCGACCTGCGCCAGGGCCTTGACCACCGCCGCCTGTTGCAGGGTCATCGCCATGAACCAGCCGAAGGAGGCCGTGGCCCCGGCCAGGCCGGCCAGCAGCGACACCTTCCAGGCGCGGGCGATGCGGCCGATCTCGGCGCGGTCCTTCCACAGCATCCACAGCCCCATGACCAGGGTTTGCAGGCTGATGGTCCAGACCAGCGTCACCGCCGCCTGCACCATGAAATTCGGCCCGCCCAGCGCCAGCGAGGCGGCGCGATAGGCGACGGCGGCGATGCCGAACAGCGTGCCCGACGCCAGGCCGATCAGCGCATTGCGCGCCAGTACCGAGCCCAGCAGGTTGCGCCAGGTCATCGGCATATGCGCCACGGAGATCAGCATCACCCCGAACACGCTGATGGCGATGGCGATCAGCGTGCCCGGCGTCACCGTCTCGCCGAAGAAGATCAGGCCGAACAGCGCCGCCTGGGCCGGTTCGGTGCGCGAATAGGCGGTGCCGACGGCGAAGTTGCGAAACGAGAACAGGTGGATCAGCAGGAAGGTGCCGCCGATCTGCGAAAACGCCCCGATCAGCACCCAGAGCAGGAAGCGGCCATTCGCCTCGGGCAGCGGCTGGTCGCCGAGCGCGGTGGTCAGCCACAGGAACAGGACCGCGAAGGGCAGGCCGAAGCCGAAGCGCACGAAGGTGGCGCCGGTGGTGCCCATCACCGCCTTCAGGTGCTTCTGCGCCGCCGAGCGCAGGTTCTGCAGGAAGGCGGCGGCAAGGGTGATCGGTATCCAGAGTTCCATGGCGTCCCCGCTGTTCGGGGCGCCTTACGCCGCCGGCGGCACCGGGGGCAAGGGCATGCGGGCCGGGCGGAGGCGGAAAGCGGTGATCCTTGCGAGGGCGGCGGTCCGCCCGCCGCTGTTCCCGCGCGACCCGCGCCGGTCGCTGGCGGTCATGCGCGGGCATCGTGGGCCGCGGCCATCGGCCCGATGCCGGCCCGTGCCAGATCCCCGGCCTGCCGTCAGCGCCGGGGCCGCGGCGGGGCCTGCCTGCGGTCGGGAAACACCGTCGAGCGTTTGACGATGCCATAGGCAAAGCCGGTATCCATCGAGGCCACGCCCGGGATCGGGTGGATATGCTCGCGCACGAAGGTCTCGTAGTCGCGCAGGCTCTCGGCCACCACCCGCAGCAGGTAATCGGCGCTGCCGGTCATCAGATAGCAGTCCAGAACGGCGTCGATCGCCTGGATCGCCTTTTCAAATCCGGCCACGGTGCGGCTGTCGTGGTTCTGCAGGCGGATGCGCACGAAGGCGGTCACCGGCAGCCCGAACGCCTCCTCGTCGACGATGGCGGTATAGCCGCGGATGACCTGCCGGTCCTCCAGCAGCCGCAGCCGGCGCAGGCAGGGTGAAGGCGACAGGTTCACCCGCTCGGACAGGTCCTGGTTACTGATCCGGCCATCCGCCTGCAACACCCGGATGATCTGGCGGTCCTTGTCGTCCATCACGGCCTTTCCGGCAGAAGCTGCCAAGGGAATCCGGTTTCGCGCCATGAAAGGCCGAAAAGGGCCGGTGATGCAAGCCCGTGATGCCGCCTTGCCCGATCCGGTCGGGAGAGGCGGTGGCCGTGCAGGGGCAGGGCGCCGGCGCGCCTCCCCGCAGGGCGCGCCGGTTCCCGCGGTGGGGCGGGCGGGATCAGGCCAGCAGCCGGATCGGGCGGCCGGGGACGATGTGATTGGCCGCCGCGACGATGGCATCGGCGTCGATCTGGAAATGCCGGTAGAGGTCGGCGATGCTGCCGGTCTGGCCGAAATGCTCGACGCCCAGCGGCACGGTGCGGTGGCCGGCGACCGCGCCCAGCCAGGACAGCGTGGCCGGGTGGCCGTCGATGACGGTGATCAGCGTGCAATGCCGCGGCAGCGCATCGAGCAGCCGCTCGACATGGCTGCGCGCCTGCGCATGGCCGCGGGCGCGGGCGCGCCGTGCCGCGGTCCAGCCGGCATTCAGCCGGTCGGCCGAGGTCACCGCCAGCAGCCCGACATCGCGGCGGTCGCCGGCGATGCGGCCGACCGCGGCGATGGCCTCGGTGGCCACCGTGCCCTGGCAGGCGATGACCAGTTCCGCATTCGGCCCCGGCTCGCGCAGCCAGTAGGCACCGTCGATGACGCCGCGGGTGAAGGCCTCGCCCGCGCGCGGGGCGGCCGGCTGCTCGACCGGGCGGGTGGACAGGCGCAGATAGACCGAGCCGCCGGTCTCGTCGCGCAGCCAGGTGCGCTCGTCCGGGTCGCCCTCGCCGTCGCGCTGGAGATAGTCGAAGCTCCAGTCCATGATCACCGACAGCTCGTCGAGGAAGGCCGGCTCGAAGGCGGCGATGCCGTCCTGGGCCATGCCGATCAGCGGCGTGCCGATGGACTGGTGCGCGCCGCCCTCGGGCGCCAGCGTCACCCCGGAGGGGGTGCCGACCAGCAGGAAGCGCGCATCCTGATAGCAGGCATAGTTCAGCGCATCGAGGCCGCGGGCCACGAACGGGTCATAGACGGTGCCGATGGGGATCAACCGCTCGCCGAACAGCGAATGCGACAGGCCGGCGGCGCCCAGCATCAGCATCAGGTTCATCTCGGCAATGCCCAGCTCGACATGCTGGCCGCGCGGCGAGAAGGCCCATTTCTGCGCCGAGGGCACGCGCTCGTCGCGGAAGGTGTCGGCGCGGGGATCGCGGGCGAACAGCCCGCGCCGGTTCACCCAGCCGCCCAGATTGGTCGAGACCGTCACATCCGGCGAGGTGGTCACGATGCGGTCGGCCAGCGGCCCGCCCAGCCGGGCGATCTCGTCGAGGATCTTGCCGAAACCGGCCTGGGTGGACAGCATGCGGTCGGCCAGCGTCACGCGCGGCGGCCGGGGCAGGGCGGGCGCGGTGAAGCGGCGCGGCCCCTCGGCAAAGAACGGCACCCGGCCGAGGAAGGCGCGCAGCGCATCGGGGTCGCGGATGGTGGCGAAGGGCTGCCATTCCTCGCCCTCGGCCACGCCCATGCTGGCGCGGAACTCGTCCATCTGCGCCGGGGTCATCAGCCCGGCATGGTTGTCCTTGTGCCCGGCCAGCGGCGTGCCCCAGCCCTTGACGGTATAGGCCAGGAACACCGTGGGCTGCTCGCCGGTGGCGGCGTCGAAGGCCTCGCACAGCGTCGGCAGGCAATGGCCGCCGAGATTCTCCATCAGTGCCGCCAGCTCGGCATCCGAGCGCCGCTCGATTAGCGCGGTGAGCGGGCCCTGGTCGCCCAAATCGTCCAGCAGCCGCCGCCGCCAGGCCGCGCCGCCCTGGAAGGTCAGCGCCGAATAGAGCGCGTTGGGACAGGCGTCGATCCAGTCGCGCAGGCGCTCGCCGCCCGGCTCGGCAAAGGCGGCGCGTTGCAGGGCGCCGTATTTCAGCCGCAGCACCCGCCAGCCGAAGGCGGAGAAGATCGCCTCGATCCGGCTCCACAGCCCCTCGCGGACCACGCCGTCGAGGCTCTGGCGGTTATAGTCGATCACCCACCAGACATTGCGCAGCTCGTGCTTCCAGCCCTCCTGCAGGGCCTCGTAGATATTGCCCTCGTCCAGCTCGGCATCGCCGATCAGCGCCACCATGCGGCCCTCCGGCCCCCGCGCCCAGCCATGGCCGGCCAGATAGTCTTGGGTGATCGAGGCGAAGATCGGCATCGCCGCGCCCAGCCCGACCGAGCCGGTCGAGAAATCCACGTCGTCGCCGTCCTTGGTGCGCGACGGATAGCTCTGGGTGCCGCCATAGCCGCGGAAGTTGCGCAGCTTCTCCAGCGGCAGGTTGCCCATCAGATACTGGATGGCGTGAAAGACCGGGCCGGCATGCGGCTTGACCGCCACCCGGTCCTGCGGGCGCAGCACATGGAAATAGAGCGCGGTCATGATCGCCGCCATCGAGGCCGAGGAGGCCTGGTGGCCGCCGACCTTGACCTCGCCCTCGTCACGCTCGCGCAGGTGATTGGCGTTGTGGACCGTCCAGCAGGACAGCCACAGCAGCCTGCGATGCAGATCCTCCAGATGCGTGGTGTCGGTCATGGCGCTCCTCCCCGCGGGCATCATGCCGCCATCGAGGCCGGCGCGTCCAGTGCCTGCGCCAGATCGGCGAGGATGTCCTCCACCTCCTCCAGCCCCACCGACAGGCGGATCAGCCCCTCGGTGATGCCATGGGCGGCGCGCTCCTCCGGCGTATAGGTGGAATGGGTCATCGAGGCCGGATGCTGGATCAGGGTCTCGGCATCGCCCAGCGACACCGCGCGGGCGATCAGCCGCAGCCGGTTCATCATCGCCCGCCCGGCCTCCAGCCCGCCGCGCAGCTCGAAGGCAATCATGGCGCCGAAGCCGGGCATCTGCCGCGCGGCCAGCGCATGCTGGGCAAAGCCGGGCAGGCCGGGATAGAACACCTGCGCCACCGCCGGATGCGCCTCCAGCATCTGCGCGACCGCCATGGCATTGGCGCAATGGCGCTCCATGCGCAGCTTCAGCGTCTTCAGGCCGCGCAGGATCAGCATGGCGTTGAACGGCGCCATCACCGCGCCGGTCATGTCCTTCATGCCGAACAGCCGCACCTCGCGCATGTCCTCGGCGCTGCCCACGGCGATGCCGCCGACCAGATCGCCATGCCCGCCCAGATATTTGGTGGCCGAATGCACGACGATATCGGCGCCCAGCGCGACCGGCCGGGTCAGCACCGGCGTGGCATAGGTGTTGTCGACCACCACCCTGGCGCCTTGCCGATGGGCGATGGCGGCGATGGCGGCGATGTCGACCAGGCGCATGTTGGGATTGGCCGGGGTCTCGAAATAGACCAGCCGGGTGCGCGGCGACAGCGCGGCGCGGAACGCCTCCGGGTCGGTCATGTCGGCATGGGTGACGGTGATGCCGAACCGGGCCAGCCCGTGGCGCATGAAGGCGAAGGTGCAGCCGTAAAGCGTCTTGTCGGTGACGATCTCGTCGCCCGGCGACAGAAAGCTCCACAGCACGGCGCAGATCGCGCCCATCCCCGAGGCCAGCGCCACCCCGGCCTCGGCGCCCTCCAGATCGGCGCAGCGGCGCTCCAGCAGGTCGAGGGTGGGGTTGGAGATGCGGGAATAGAAATAGCCCGGCTGCTCGCCGGCAAAGATCGCCGCGCCGGCCTCGGCGCTGTCGAAGGCGAAGGTCGAGGTCAGATGCAGCGGCGGCGTCAGCGCGCCCTGCTCCTCGGCGGGGTCATAGCCGAAATGGATGGCGCGGGTGGCAAAGCCGGCGGGCTGATGCGGGTTCATTCTGGCACTCCCCTGTGGACTGGTCCTCTGGCGCCAGCATGACACGGGCCGGGGGGCAGTTTCGGCCGATTTTCGAGCCTGTGGCGGGGAATATTGGCAGAATATGGAAGCGTGAGGCGGAAAGCCGGTGAATCCTGTCGGTCGATCCGACCCGACCCACCGCAACGGCAGGGTTCGCATCGGCCGGGGCAGCCAAATCGGGGAATGCCGGGCGCGCAGGCGCCCGGGCGAAGACTGCCGGGCGCGCGCCCGGCAATCCCGTCCCGGCCAGGGGATGGTCTCAGAAATCCCAGTCCTCGTCCTCGGTGGCGACCGCCTTGCCGATGACATAGCTGGACCCCGAGCCGGAGAAGAAATCGTGGTTCTCGCTGTCGGGCGACAGCGCGGCGAGGATGGCCGGGTTGACCTCGCAGGCGGCAGGCGGGAACAGCGCCTCGTAGCCCAGGTTCTGCAACGCCTTGTTGGCATTGTAATGCAGGAAGGCCTTCACGTCCTCGGTCAGGCCGATGCGGTCATAGAGTTCGGCGGTATATCGCGCCTCGATCTCGTAGAGGTCGAAGATCAGCGAGAAGGCGAAATCCTTCAGCGCCGCGCGCGCCGCCTCGTCCAGCCGCTCCAGTCCGCGCTGATACTTGTAGCCGATGTAATAGCCGTGCACGGCCTCGTCGCGGATGATCAGGCGGATCAGGTCGGCGGTATTGGTCAGCTTGGCGCGGCTGGACCAATACATCGGCAGGTAGAAGCCGGAATAGAACAGGAAGCTTTCCAGGAAGACCGAGGCGATCTTGCGCTTCAGCGGATCGGCGCCGGCGGCATAGCCGTCGCAGATCAGCCGCGCCTTGGCCTGGAGATGCGGGTCCTCCTCCGACCAGCGGAAGGCCGCGTCCACCTCGGCAGTCAGGCACAGCGTCGAGAAGATCGAGGAATAGGAGCGCGCATGCACCGCCTCCATGAAGGCGATGTTGGACAGCACCGCCTCCTCATGCGGGGTCAGCGCATCGGCCATCAGCGCCGGCGCGCCGATGCCGTTCTGGATGGTGTCGAGCAGCGTTAGGCCGGTGAAGACCCGGATGGTCAGCTCGCGCTCCTCCGGGCGCAGGGTGGCCCAGCTGGGCACGTCGTTCGACAGCGGCACCTTTTCCGGCAGCCAGAAATTGGCGGTCAGGCGGTTCCAGACCTCCAGGTCCTTCTCGTCCTCCAGCCGATTCCAGTTGATGGCGCGCAGGGCGCCGCGCGGGGCGAGGTCTTTCATCGGGCTTGCCTTTCGGATGCTGTGGGCCGGCAGGGGCCGGCGAAAGGGGAATGGCGCCGGAACCGGCGCGGCTGCGAGGGCGGCCCGGCCGGGGTCCGGGGGGCGGGGGAGTGTCGTCGCACGGCGGCCGGGGCCGCGCTGCGCCGGGGGTTGCGGCGGGAAAGGATGCGCCCGCTTTCCGACAGGCTTCGCCGTCGCCCGGCGGCGGCCCGTCGCGGGCGAGCCGGGGCAAGGCGCACGAAAGCAGTGTCGTCGCACCGCCGGCCGGGGCAAAGCGCGTCGGGTCGGCCGGCAAGGGGTGCGCCCCCCGGACAGGTTCCTCCGCCAAGGCGGCGGCGCCTCGTGGGCGAGCCGGGGCAGGAGGCCCCGCCGCCCCCTGCGGCCGGAGCTGCGGCACACCTGCGCCGCAGCGGGCGGAGCCTCCGAGCGCCAACGCGGAAAAACGCCGCATGCTCACAGCGCGCAGGAGACGCAGCCCTGCACCTCGGTCCCTTCCAGGGCGGTCTGGCGCAGGCGGATGTAGTAGATGGTCTTGATGCCCTTTCGCCAGGCGTAGATCTGCGCCCGGTTGATGTCGCGGGTGGCGGCCTCGGCGGGGAAGAACAGGGTCAGCGACAGGCCCTGATCGACATGCTCGGTCGCCGCGGCATAGGTGTCGATGATCTTCTCCGGGCCGATCTCGTAGGCGTCGCGATAGTATTCCAGATTGTCGTTGGTCATGAAGGCGGCCGGGTAATAGACGCGGCCGATCTTGCCCTCCTTGCGGATCTCGACCTTGGCGACGATCGGGTGGATCGAGCTGGTCGAGTTGTTGATATAGCTGATCGAGCCGGTCGGCGGCACCGCCTGCAGGTTGCGGTTGTAGAGGCCGTGCTCCATGACCGCGGCCTTCAGCGCCGCCCAGTCCGCGCGCGTCGGCAGGGCGACATGGGCGAAGACGCGGGCGACATCGGGCAGCACCGGCAGCCAGTCGCGGCCGGTATATTTGTCGAAGAAGCGGCCATCGGCATAGCTCGACCTTTCGAAGCCCGTGAAGGTCGTGCCCTTTTCCTGCGCCAGCCGGTTCGAGGCGCGGATCGCGTGATAGGCCACGGCGGCGAAATAGATCGAGGTGAACTCGATTCCCTCGGGGCTGCCGTAATGGATGCGCTCGCGCGCCAGGAAGCCGTGCAGGTTCATCTGGCCGAGGCCCACGGCATGGGCCTCGTCATTGCCACGCCGGATCGAGGGCACCGCGTCGATGGCCGACATTTCCGACACCGCGGTCAACGCCCGGATCGCCGCCTCGACCGTGGCGCCGAAATCCGGCCCGTCCATCGCCGCGGCAATGTTCAGGCTGCCGAGATTGCAGGAAATGTCGGTGCCCAGATGCGCATAGGACAGGTCCTCGTTGTAGTCGCTGGCCTCGTTGACCTGCAGGATCTCCGAGCACAGGTTCGACATGGTGATGCGGCCGTCGATCGGGTTGGCGCGGTTCACCGTGTCCTCGAACATCAGATAGGGATAGCCGCTCTCGAACTGGATCTCCGCCAGGGTCTGGAAGAAGGCGCGGGCATTGATCTTGCGCTTGCGGATGCGCTTGTCGTCGACCATCTCCTGGTATTTCTCGGTGACCGGAATTTCCGAGAACGGCACCCCGTAGACCTTCTGGACGTCATGGGGCGAGAACAGGTACATGTCCTCGTTGCGCTTGGCCAGCTCGAAGGTCACGTCGGGGATCACCACGCCCAGGCTGAGCGTCTTGATGCGGATCTTCTCGTCGGCATTCTCGCGCTTGGTGTCGAGGAAGCGCAGGATGTCGGGGTGATGGGCATGCAGATAGACCGCGCCCGCGCCCTGCCGCGCGCCGAGCTGGTTGGCATAGCTGAAGCTGTCCTCCAGCAGCTTCATCACCGGGATGACGCCGGAGGACTGGTTCTCGATGCCCTTGATCGGGGCGCCGGCCTCGCGCAGGTTGGTCAGCATCAGGGCGACGCCGCCGCCGCGCTTTGACAGTTGCAGGGCGGAATTGATGCCGCGGCCGATGGATTCCATGTTGTCCTCCAGCCGCAGCAGGAAGCAGGAGATCAGCTCGCCCCGGCTCTTCTTGCCGGCATTGAGGAAGGTCGGCGTCGCCGGCTGGAAGCGGCCGGAGATGATCTCCTCCATGAAGCGCATGGCCAGCGCCTCGTCGCCGCGCGCCAGCGTCAGGGCGACCATGACCACCCGGTCCTCGTAGCGTTCCAGATAGCGCTGGCCGTCGCGGGTCTTCAGCGTATAGGAGGTGTAGTATTTGAAGGCGCCGAGGAAGGTCGGAAACCGGAATTTCCGGGCATAGGCGGCCTCCCAGATGCGGCGCTGGAAATTGCGCGAATACTGGTCCAGCACCTCGGCCTCGTAATAGCCCTCGTCGACCAGATAGCCCAGCTTCTCGTCCAGGCTGTGGAAGAACACGGTGTTCTGGTTGACATGCTGCAGGAAATACTGCCGCGCCGCCATGCGGTCGGCATCGAAGCGGATCTTCCCCTCGGCATCGTAGAGGTTCAGCATCGCATTCAGCGCATGGTAATCCAGCGCGGGGTTCACGGTGTCGAGCATCGGGCCTCCTGGAACCTTGCCAGCCCGAGCCGCGCGAGTCCCTCGCGCAGGCGGGCGATGTCGGTTTCCGTCCCGGCCAGTTCAAAGCGATACAGCACGGGCACATTGCATTTGGCGGCAATCACGTCGCCGGCGCAGCCGAAGAGCGCGCCGAAATTGCGGTTGCCGCCGGCGATCACGCCGCGCAAGCCGGCGCGGCGGGCAGGGTCATTCAGAAAGCGGATCACCCGCTTGGGCACGGCGCCGCGGCCATGGGCATCGGCATAGCTGGGGCAGATCAGCACATAGGGCCGTGCCGGCTCCGGCATGGGCTCGGCGGGCGAGACCGGGATGCGCAGCGCCGCCAGCCCCAACCGCGCCACCAGGCGCGCGGTATTGCCCGAGGCCGAGGAGTAATAGACCAGCGCCGGCATCGGGCGTCAGGCCAGCCGGCCGATCATGTCGGGGCGGAACCCGGCCCAGTGCATCTCGCCCGCCACCACCACCGGCGCCTGGCGATAGCCCAGCGCCGCCACCCGCTGCATGGCCGCCGCATCCTCGGTCAGGTCGACCAGCGAATAGGCGAGGCCGCGGGCGTCCAGCGCGCGGGTGGTGGCGGTGCATTGCACGCAGGCGGGCTTGGAATAGACGGTGATGGTCATGCCGGGTGTCCCCATTCTGGCAGGCGGCGGGGCAGGGGCATGAGGCGACCGGCCCGGGGGACCGTCCGCAAACACGCATCCCGCGCCCACCGCGCGGTTTCGTATCGACTGTCCTGGCAGGTCTCCTGGCTCGCGGGTCGTGGCCTCGGCCGGCCTTCCCGGGGGTGTCCCCAGTGGCATTCCGGCCTGGCTCACCGCTTACAGTTGCGGGGGCAGCGCCGGCATCGCACCGGCTTCCCTTTTCACCTCCGAGTCGCCCCGGAGGAACCATGACACCATCATTTGTGTCAGTTCCGGCGTGGATGTCAACATATGGTTTTCGACCGGGGCAGGGAACCGCATGGGGGCGGCGGTGCGGGCCGCCCGCATGGCGTCAGCCGCGGGTGGCGCCCTGTTGATGCTCGGCCCCGTCCGCAAGGCGTTACGGTTATCTCCGTGCAGTCGCAGCCGCCGCAGAGGCGAGCACGGCGGGCCGCTCGTGGCTGCCTTGAACCAAACGATCCCTCCTCCCCGCCGCTCGCGCAAGCGGGGCGGCATTCATGACCCTGCGCCGGCCAGCACGGCCTCCGGCGTGCGGCCGGTGAGGCGTTCATAGGTCGCCGGGTCGGTGGCGCCCTCGGTATTGATCAGCCAGACCCGGGCCTCCCTGCCCAGGCCGATGCGGGCCGCTAGCCCGGCATCGCCCAGCACCGCCAGCAGCCCGGCCAGACCGACGCCACCGCTTTCGCCGGCGACGAGGGCCGGATCGCCGCCGACCGGCGCGGCCAGGCGGCGCATCGCCGCCAGTGCCTCGGCCTCGTCCACGGTCATGAACCCGTCGGCCACCCGCTCCAGCACCCGGAAGGCGATCAGCGAGGGCTCGTAGCATTCCAGCATGGCCATGACCGTGGGCTGGCCGGCATCGACCTTGACCGGCCGCCCGGCGCGGGCGCTTTCGTAAAGACAGGCGGCGCGGGCCGGATCGACCACGGTGACATGCGGCCGCGCCTCGCCCAGCAGCACGGCCAGATGCCCGGCGACCGCGGCCGCGAACCCGCCCACCCCGGCCTGGAGGAAGACATGCGTGGGCGGGGCGGGCAGTTCTGCCAGCGCCTCGCGCACCATGGCGGTATAGCCCTGCATCACCAGACCCGGCACCCGCTCATAGCCCGGCCAGGAGGTATCCGAGAGCAGGGTCCAGCCGTTCGCGGCCGCCACCCGCGCCGCCTCGGCCACGGAATCGTCGTAATTGCCCTCGACGCGGATCAGGCGGGCGCCGAAACCGGCAATGGCGGCAAGGCGCGCCTCGCTGACCCCGGCGTGGACGAAGATCACCGCCCGGGCGCCCATCAGCTGCGCACCCTGCGCCACCGAGCGGCCGTGATTGCCATCCGTGGCGCAGGCAAAGGTCAGCCCGGCGGCGATGGCGCGCACCGGCGCCGACATCAGCTCGGCCGGGGGCACGGGGCGCCCGAGTTGCCTCGCCGCCTCGTCCTGCACCAGCCGCATCAGCGCATAGGCGCCGCCGAGCGCCTTGAAGCTGCCGAGGCCGAGGCGCCGGCCCTCGTCCTTGACATGCAGCGCCCCGAGGCCGAGCCGCGCCGCCAGCCCCGGCAGCGCGACCAGCGGCGTCGGCCGGCTGTCGGCGCGCAGGGCCAGCATCTGCTGGACGGCATCGGCGCCGGCCATGTCCAGCATCCCGGCATCGCGCGGGTCCAGCCCCTGTCCGTGGCGGGGCATTTCGTTGAACAGATACATCGGCATCCTCCCGGTTCGGCCCATCCTAGTGCAGGCGGAAGGAAAGGGGCAGCGAATATGGACGCGGTGGCGGCGGTGGCGGGTAGGTCCCGGGCACCGGCCAGACAGGCCGGCCCCGACCGGTCAGCCGGGGGCGTGCCCGAGCTGGCGCGACAGCTCGGCGGCGGCGGCCACCACCTTGTCGCGCATCAGCGCGACATCCTGCGGCCCGATGCGGCCGGCCGGGGCGCCGACGGTGAGGCAGGCGGCGATGGCCCCGTCCGCGGCCAGGACCGGCGCCGCCACCGCGATCATGTCGCGGCTCAACTCGCCCTGGCTGACCACGAAACCTGCCGCCCTGATCTCCGGCAGGCGCTGGCGCAGCTGCGCGGCATCGGTCAGCGTGTTCTCGGTAAAGCGTTCCAGCGCCCCGGCCAGATAGGCCTCGCGCTCGGCCTCGGGCATGTAGGCCAGGAAGATCTTGCCCGAGCCGACATGCAGCGGCCGCTTGACGCCGATCACCGCATTGACCCGCACCGGGCGCTGCGGCTCCCACCGGGCGACGCAGACGGTGTCCGGCCCTTCGCGCAGGCGCAGCTGGACGGTCTCCTGCACCGCCTCGCCCAGGCGTTCCAGCATCGGCTCGGCCAGCCGCACGATGTCGAACTGCTGCTGGGCGCCCTTGCTGATCAGCAGGGCGCGGATGCCGAGGCGATAGGATTTGCGGTCGCCGCCGCGCTGGATCATGTTCGAGGCCTCCAGCGTGCGCAGCATCCGCATCATGCGCTGGCGGCTGCCGCCGAGGCGGCGGGCGATCTCGGCCATGGTCAGGTCGGGCTCGGCGGCGACGACCGAAAGCACCCGGACGGCGAAATCCACCGACTCGATATGATAGCTGTTTTCCTCGGCCTTCGCGCTCTTCATGCCTGCCTCAGTTGCCCATCTCCGCGCGCAGATATGCCGCGACCTCCCCGATCACTTCACCGATGTCCTGCTGCACCTGCCTGAATTCGGGCCGTTTCTCCAGCGAGATCTCGTCCATGTAGATACTGCGGTTCACCTCGATCTGTATACTGTAGATGTTGCGCTGCGGCGCGCCATAGGCGGCGACCAGATGCGCGCCCTTGTAGGGGTCGTTGACGCCGACGGAATAGCCGTGCCGGCGAAGGCAGCCGGCGACGAAACCGGTGAAGGCAGGGTCCGCGGTGGTGCCGTCGCGGTCGCTGACCACGAAATCCGGGCGCGCCCGGCCGGCATCGTCGTTCATCGCATTGCCGACGCTTTTCATCGAATGACAATCGACATGGCGCACCAGGCCAAAGCGGGCATGCAGGCTGTCGATGCGGGCGCGCAGGGTGGCGTGATACGGGTCGTAATAGGTCTCCAGCCAGCCCAGCACCTGCGCCGCCGGCAGCGGCGCGGCATAGACCGGCACATCGGGCAGAGCCAGCCGGCGCAGCACCCCCATGCCCACCCGGCTCTTGCCGGTGGGGCGCGGCACGAAGGGCAGGGGGCCCTCCACCAGTTCCGGGTCGAGGTCGTCGCGCGCCCGGTTCAGATCGACGAAGGAGCGCGGGAAGTGCGCGCGCAGCAGCGCGGCACCATGTTCGGGCGCCGCGGCGAACAGCTCGTCCACATAGGCATCCCAGCTGGTGGCCAGCTGCGCCTCGCTGGCGCAGGGCGCCCAGTCGGCCGGCCGCTGCCAGCCGCTATGGGGGGAATCGAACAGCAGCGGCAGCGGCTCGGCAGCGGGTTCGATGAGGTCATGGGTCGGTTGCATGGGCGCTCGCAGGCTGGGGGAGACGGAAAAACATGCAATGATTTTCCGCATGATCCGCAATATGTCAACCTATACGTGACACAGTAACAATATAGTTGACAAATTGCACCCGAATCGCAACACTCGCTCAACAGGCCGTGATCGGGAGGTCACGGAGGGAAAGGCATCATGACGATCACGGAATTTCAGACCCGGGCGCCCCGCGAGCCCGCCATCGCGATCAGCGCCGAGCGGATGATGGCGGATCTGGCGCTGCTCGCCGCCCATACCAAGCATGCCGGCACCGCGTCCGAGCGCGAGAGCCTCGGCCTGCTGGAGGCGCGGATGGCCGCAGCCGGCTTTGCCACCCGGATGCTGATGCATGACGCCTATATCAGCCTGCCGGGCGCGGCCTCGCTGCGGGTGGGCGGCCGGGATTTGACCTGCATCACCCATTCGATGGCGGCGGCCACCCCGGCGGGCGGGGTGGCCGGCGAACTGGTGGACCTCGGCGCGGGCGATGCCGAGGCCTTCGCGTCCCGACCGGTGGCGGGGCGGCTGGTGCTGGTGGACGGCATCGCCAGTCCGGGTGTGGCCGTCCGGGCGACGCAGGCAGGGGCGCTGGGGGTGATCCATGTCTCGCCCCACGAGCATCTGCACGAGATGTGCCTGTCGCCGGTCTGGGGCAATCCGTCGCTGGCCACCCGCGACGCGCTGCCGGCGGTGCCGGTGGTCACCGTCTGCGCCCTCGGCGGCGCCGTGCTGCGGGCACTGCTGGGGCAGGGGCCGGTGGTGCCGGTGCTGGAGGCGGCGGTGGATACCGGCTGGCGGCAGACGCCGCTGCTGGTGGCCGAGATGGCGGCGCCCGACGCGCAGGATGCGGGCTTCGTGCTGCTTTCGGCCCATCACGACACCTGGCATCACGGGGTGATGGACAATGGCTCGGCCAATGTGGCGGTGGTCGAGGTGGCGCGGGACCTGGCCGCCCGGCGCGCGGAATGGCGGCGGGGGCTGCGGGTCTGCTTCTGGTCGGGGCATTCGCAGGGCCGCTATTCCGGTTCGGCCTGGTATGCCGACAATCACTGGGACGACCTCGACCGCAACTGCGTGGCGCATGTGAACCTGGACAGCCCCGGCGGCATCGGCGCCGGCACCCTGACCGGCACCGGCGTCATGGCGGCGCTGCGCCCGCTGGCCGCCCTCGCCATCCATGCCGAGACCGGCCAGCGGCTGCGCGGCGTGCGCAAGGCGCGCTCGGCCGATGAATCGCTGCAATCGCTGGGAGTGCCGTCGATGTTCGGCTCGCTCAGCGGCCAGGACGCGGCCCGGCCGGGCATGCGCAACCGGCTGGGCTGGTGGTGGCACACGCCCCAGGACCTGCTGGACAAGATCGACCCCGAGAACCTGGCCCGCGACGCCCGCGTGGTCTGGCGCTGTCTGCACCCGCTGCTGTGCGAGGAGCGCCTGCCGCTGGCCCATGACCAGACCCTGGCCGACCTGGAGGCCGAACTGGCCGGGCTGGCCCCGCAGCTGGCCGGGCAGATCGACCTCGGCCCGGTGCAGGCGCTGGCGGCGGATTCGCGCGCCGCGGCGGCCTCGCTCTCCGGTCCGGCCGCGACCGTCAATGCCGCCCTGCAGCAGGTCTCGCGCCTGCTGGTGCCGCTGGATTACGGCCACGGCGACCGTTTCGGGCACCAGCCGGCGCTGCCCATCGCCGCCTGGCCGGTGCTGGACCCGCTGCGCCGCCTGGCGCAGGTATGCGCCATGTGCCGGGAAGACGACATCCGCTTTGCCCGGGTCGACGCCGTGCGGGCGCTGAACCGGCTGCGCCACCACCTGACGCAGGTGGCGGATTGCCTGGCGGGCGCCGCGGAGGCGGCCGGGACCCGCTGACAACGACACGGACAACGATACCGACACCGACACCGACGGGAGGAATGAAACCCATGTGGAAGACCACCAGCCTCGCCTCTGCCATCGCGCTCTGCCTCGCGGCACCGCTCTGGGCCGAGGACCTGACCATCGCCATCAAGGCGGCGGTGGACAATGCCGACCCCCACCAGCTCTATACCCCGAACCGCAACGTGCAGTTGCAGGTCTACGAGCCGCTGATCTATCAGGACCAGTATCTCAAGCCGCAGCCCTGGCTGGCGACCTCCTGGGAGAATGTGGAACCCACGGTCTGGCTGATCCACCTGCGCGAGGGGGTGACCTTCTCGGACGGCCAGCCCTTTACCGCCGAGGACGTGGTGTTCTCGCTCGAGCGCGGGCTGTCGGTCGAGGGGGCGCGGACCTACCGCTCCTATCTCAAGGACATCGAGACGGTCGAGGCGGTGGACCCGCTGACCGTGCGCATCACCACCAAGGTGCCGACCTCGTTCCTGCCCGAGAACCTGACCTCGATCGGCATGGTCTCGCATCTGGCGGCGAAGGATGCCACCGGCGACGATTTCAACGGCGGCAAGGCCGCGGTGGGCACCGGGCCCTACAAATGGCTGCGCTGGACCCCGGCGCAGGACGTGGTGCTGGAGCGGAATCCGAACTGGTGGGGCGAGGAGGCGCCGGCCTGGGACACGGTGACCTATCGTTTCGTGCCCAATGACAGCGCCCGGGTCGCGGCGCTGCTCGCTGGCGACGTGGACGTGATCGACCAGGTGCCCGGCAATTTCGCCGAGCAGATCCAGGCCCGCGCCCGGCTGGTCGAGGCGCCCTCGGTGTTCACCGTCTACCTGGCCTTCGACCGGATGCGCGAGGTGACGCCCTTTGCCACCGGCGCCGATGGCAAGCCGCTGGCGGAAAACCCGTTCCGCAACCCCAAGGTGCTGCAGGCGATCGACCTCGCCATCAACCGCGACGGCCTGGCCGAGCGGATCATGAAGGGCGGCGCGGTGGCGACCAACCAGTATTCGCCCGAGGGCTTTTCCGGCCACGACCCGGCAATCGCGCCCGGCGAATACGACCCCGCCCGCGCCAAGGCGCTGCTGGCCGAGGCCGGCTATCCCGACGGCTTCAACCTGACGCTGCATTGCTACAATGACCGATTCAGCGGCGATGTGCAGACCTGCCAGACGCTGGCGGCGATGTTCACCGCCGTGGGCATCCGGACCACGGTCGACGCCATGCCGGCCTCGGTCCTGTTCCGGCGCGGCACCGGCGACGAGAACGGCTCGGAATTCTCGGCCTACATGGCCGGCTATGCCACGCCCACCGGCAGCCCGATGAACTTCTACGTCGCGCTGCTGCATACGGTGGACGCCGCGGCCGGCACCGGCTCCAACAACCGGATGAAATATTCCAACCCCGAGATCGACGCCCTGATCGCCAAGGCCGGGGCCACCTTCGACGTGGCCGAGCGCGAGGCGGTGCTGCAGGAGATCGCGCGGCTGGCCGTCGCCGATGTCGCGATGCCGAACATCATGTTCCTGAAGTCGAGCTGGGGGATCCGGGCCGACCTGACCCTGGAACCGCGCGGCGACGGGTTCACCATGATCCGCAACATCTGGCCCGAATGAGTCCTCGGGCCGGCGGAGGAGCCTGGCAGGCGAACGGGGCGGAAACCGCCGCCCCGGCCGGTTGCGGACCGGCCCGCCTTTCACGGGAAAGGGGATGTCGATGATAGGATGGCTTGCCGGGCGGCTGTTTCAGGCCTGCCTCGTGATGATTGCGATGTCGGTCATCGTGTTTCTGGGGATCAATGTCATCGGCAATCCGATCGACATCCTGATCCCGCCGGATGCCTCCCAGGCCGAGCGGGCGGCGGCGATCGCCCATTTCGGCCTGGATAGGCCGCTCTGGGCCCAGTATTTCAGCTTTGTGGGCAATGCGCTGACCGGCGATCTGGGCATCAGCTATGTCTACAACTCGCCGGCGCTGGGGGTGATCGTGCAGCGGCTGCCGGCCACGCTGGAACTGGCGCTGGCGGCCACGCTGATGGCGGTGCTGATCGGCATCCCGCTGGGCCTCTATGCGGGACTGCGTGCGGATGGCTGGCTGGCCAAGGCGCTGATGGCCGGCTCGATCCTGGGCTTTTCGCTGCCCACCTTCTGGGTCGGGCTGGTGCTGATCATGGTGTTCTCGGTCGAGCTGGGCTGGCTGCCGGCCAGCGGCCGCGGGCAGACGGCCGAGTTCCTCGGCCTGCACTGGTCGTTCCTGACCCGCGACGGGCTGGCGCATCTGCTGCTGCCGGCCATCAACCTGTCGCTGTTCAAGATCTCGCTGGTGATGCGGCTGACCCGGGCCGGGGTCCAGGACGTGCTGCCGCAGGACTATATCCGCTATGCCCGCGCCCGTGGCATAACCGAGCGCCGGGTGATCTGGGTGCATGTCCTCAAGAACATCATGATCCCGGTGGTCACCATCGTCGGGCTGGAATTCGGTTCGCTGATCGCGTTCTCGGTGGTGACCGAGACCATCTTCGCCTGGCCGGGCATGGGCAAGCTGATCATCGACAGCATCAACGTGCTCGATCGCCCGGTGATCGTCGCCTACCTGATGATCATCGTGCTGATGTTCGTGTGCATCAACCTGATCGTCGATCTCGGTTATGCCATGCTCGACCCGCGGGTGCGGCTCGGCAACAAGGGGGCGCGCTGATGTCCGACCTTGATCCCGATTTCACCCTGACCGCCGCGGCGGCGGCCCCGGTGGGCCGCGGTGCCTGGCGCCGGGTGCTGCGCAGCTTTCGCAGCGCGCCGCTGGCGCTGGCCGGGCTGGCGGTGCTGCTGGCCATCGCGGCGCTGGCCCTGCTGGCGCCGCTGGTCGCGCCGCAGAACCCCTATGACCTGATGCAGCTCGATTTCCTCGACGGGCTGCTGCCGCCGGGCAGCCCGGCCGCGGCGGGCTGGGGCAGCTATCTGCTCGGCACCGACGACCAGGGCCGCGACATGCTGTCGGCGATCCTCTACGGGCTGCGCATCTCGCTGTTCGTCGGCATCACGTCGGCGATTTGCGCGGCGCTGATCGGCGCCAGCATCGGCCTCGCCGCCGCCTATGCGGGCGGCCGCACCGACAGCGCGATCATGCGCCTGGTCGACCTGCAATTGTCCTTTCCCTCGATCCTGGTGGCGCTGATGATCCTCGCGATCCTGGGCAAGGGCGTGGGCAATGTGGTGCTGGCGCTGGTCATCGTCGAATGGGCGACCTATGCCCGCGCCGCCCGCGGCTCGGCGCTGGTGGAATCGCGGCGCGAATATATCGAGGCCGCCGCCTGCCTGGGCGTGCCGGTCTGGCGGCTGCTGGCGCGCCACCTGCTACCCAATTGCCTGAGCCCGCTGATCGTCATCGCCACCGTGCAGGTGGCCCGGGCCATCGCGCTGGAGGCGACGCTGTCCTTCCTCGGCCTCGGCGTGCCGGTCACCGAGCCCAGCCTGGGGCTGCTGATCGCCAACGGCTATCAATACATGCTCTCGGGCCAGTACTGGATGAGCTTCTATCCCGGCATCGCCCTCCTGGTCACCATCATGGCGATCAACCTGGTGGGCGACCACCTTCGCGAAACCTTCAATCCCCGGGGGCGCGCATGACCGGCCTTCCCGCCACCGATGCCGCCGCCGCTGCTGCGGGGGACGCGCCGCTGATCGCGGTGCGCAACCTGACCACCTCGTTCCTGCATGACGGCCGCTGGACCCCCGTGCTGCACGACGTGTCCTTCGACATCGCCCGTGGCGAGACGCTGGCGGTGGTGGGCGAAAGCGGCTCGGGCAAGAGCGTGACCGCCATGTCGATCATGCGCCTGCTGCCGCCCGCGACCAGCCGCATCGCCGGCCGCATCGCGTTCCAGGGCCGCAACCTGCCCGACCTGAGCGATGCCGAGATCCGCCGCATCCGCGGCAACCAGATCGCGATGATCTTTCAGGAAACCAGCCTGAACCCGGTCTATACCGTCGGCTTCCACATGGTCGAGACCCTGCGCCGCCACCGCGGCATGAGCGAGGCCGAGGCCCGCGCCGAGGCGCTGCGCCTGCTCGACCGGGTGCGCATCCCCTCGGCGGCCTCGCGGCTGGACGCCTATTCGCACCAGCTGTCCGGCGGCATGCGCCAGCGGGTGATGATCGCCATCGCCCTGGCCTGCAAGCCGCGCCTGCTGATCGCGGACGAGCCGACGACGGCGCTGGACGTGACCATCCAGGCCCAGATCCTGGAGCTGATCAAGGAATTGCAGGACCAGGACGGCATGGCGGTGATGTTCATCACCCATGACATGGGCGTGGTGGCCGAGATCTCGGACCGGACGGTGGTGATGTATCGCGGCCGCTCGGTCGAGGAGGGTGCCACCGCCCGGATCTTCCACCATGCCCGTGCGCCCTATACCCGCGCTTTGCTGGCCGCGGTGCCGCGGCTGGGCGCCATGAAGGGCGAGGCGCTGCCGCTGCGCTTTCCGGTGGTGGACAAGGCCACAGGCGAGGCCGCGCCGGTGCCGCCGTCGAAGCCCACGGTCGATGCGGAGAAGCCGCTCCTCCAGGTGCAGAACCTCGTCACCCGCTTCGACATCCACGGCGGCACCTTCGGCGGGCTGACCGGCCGGGTGCATGCGGTCGAGGACATCTCCTTCGACCTGCATGCCGGGGAAACCCTGTCGCTGGTCGGGGAATCGGGCTGCGGCAAGTCCACCACCGGGCGCTCGGTGATGCGGCTGGTGCAGCCCACGGCGGGGCGCATCCTGATGGAGGGCGTGGACATGGCCGGGCTGGACCGGCAGGGCCTGCGCCGGATGCGCAAGCAGATGCAGATGATCTTCCAGGACCCGGTCTCCAGCCTGAACGCCCGCATGACCATCGGCGAGGCGATCGCCGAGCCGTTCCTGGTGCATCGGATGGGCAGCCGCCGGCAGGCGCGCGACAAGGCCGCGCATCTGCTGGAACAGGTCGGGCTGGCCGCCGGCATGCTGAACCGCTATCCGCACGAATTCTCCGGCGGGCAGCGGCAGCGGATCTCCATCGCGCGGGCGCTGATCCTCGATCCGAAGCTGATCGTGGCCGACGAGAGCGTCTCGGCGCTGGATGTCTCGGTCAAGGCGCAGGTGGTCAACCTGCTGCTGGACCTGCAGGAACGGCTGGGCCTGGCCTATCTGTTCATCAGCCACGACATGGCGGTGGTCGAGCGGGTCAGCCACCGCATCGCGGTGATGTATCTGGGCGAGATCGTCGAGATCGGCCCGCGGACGGCGGTGCTGGGCAACCCGCGTCACCCCTATACGCAAAAGCTGATCGCGGCGGTGCCGGTGCCCGACCCGGCGCGCCGCGCCCTGCGCCACGGCCTGTCGAGCGACGAGATCCGCAGCCCGCTGCGCCCGCCGCATTTCGTCCCGCCCCGGCGCAGCTATGTCGAGGTCGGCCCCGGCCATCTGGTCATGGCCGAGGGCGCCGATATCCGGGCGGCATAGCGCCGCCCCGTCGACCCGGGAGGAGCCCGCCATGAGCCTCGCGCCGATCATCCGTGCCGAAGCCTGCCTCGTCGAGCGTCCGGCGCCGGCGGTACTGAAGACCAGCCATCATGACGGGGTGGCGGTCCGCCCGCATGTCATCGTGCGGCTGACCGATGCCGAGGGCCGCATCGGCCTCGGCGAGGCCTCGCCCTTGCCGGGCTTTACCGGCGAGACCGCCGCCTCCATCCTGCTGCAACTGCGCCGCTGCTTCCTGCCGCTGGCGCTGGGGCTGACGCCCACCGCCCTCGGATCCCTGCATGACCGCATGTCGGTCCTGCCCGGCAACAGCAGCGCGAAATCGGCGCTGGACACGGCGTTTCACGACCTCGCCGGCCATGCACTCGGGGTGCCGGCGGTCGAGTTGCTGGGTGGCGCGATGCGGGACCGGGTGGCAACGACCCACGCACTCGGCATCACGACGCCCGAGGCGGCGGCGGCAGAGGCCGCGGCGGCGGTGGCGCGCGGCCATGTCGCGCTGAAGCTGAAGGTCGGCCGCGACGCGGACGACGATGTGGCCCGGCTCCGCGCGGTGCGGGCGGCGGTGGGACCGGGGGTGGCGGTCTCCATCGACGCCAACCGGGGCTATACACTGCCCGGCTTCCTGCGGCTGGCGGCGCGGCTGGAGAGCGTCGGTCTCGATCACGTCGAACAGCCGCTGGCGGAATGGGATCTCGACGGGATGGCCGCGATCCGCCGGCAGGCCGGGCTGCGGGTCATGGCCGACGAAAGCCTGCATTCGCTGCGCGATGCGCGCCGGCTGATCGACGCCGGGGCAGCGGACATCTTTGCCATCAAGCTGATCAAGACCGCGGGCCTGGCGCCGGCCCGCGCCATCGCCGAACTGGCCGCCGCGCATGGGATCGAGACCAGCGTGATCAGCCCGTTTGAAACCCAGATCGGCGCCGCGGCGGGCCTCGCCCTGGCCCTGGCAGTCGCGCATCCGGCGGCGGTGCACGGATTGCGGGTCTTCGAGGCCCAGCCGGAACTGGCCACCACCGCCATCCGCTGCGCAGGAGGAGCGGTGACGCCGAGCCCCGCACCGGGCTTCGGCGTGACCGCCATCCCCGAACTGGCGCATGCCGACTGGACCGCGGAGTGATTGTTCTCCGCGGTGGGGCGGGTGCCGGGGTGCCGATTTCGATGAGGCTGGCCGGGCCACTCGGCGCCACAGGGTTGCAAATCTCGCTCCAGCGGCGAAGGCTGAGATGGTGCTGAGCCACCGCCCGGGCAGCGTAGTTGGCGCAACGGGACCGCGACCGGTCCTGTGCTTTCATTTCGATTGTTATCCGCGCCGCGCGAGCGCGCTGCCGCCCAGTGTCAGGACGGCCAGCGCCAGCGGCACGAGCGAGAGCCACAGCACCGTGGTCCAGCCATAGGCCGAGAGCAGGCCGCCGGACAGGAACGAACCGATCGCCATGGTGCCGAAGACGATGAAGTCGTTGAACGACTGGACGCGGGCCTTTTCCTCGGGGCGGTGGGTGTCGAGGACCATGGTCGAGGCCCCGATGAAGCCGAAGTTCCAGCCCACGCCCAGCAGGATCAGGGTCGCCCAGAAATGCGCGACATCGATGCCGAACAGGCCGACCACGGCCGCGAGGCCGATCAGGGCCAGCCCGGCAACCACGATCCGCGTCGCGCCGAAGCGGGTGATCAGCCGACCGGTGAAGAAGCTGGGCGCATACATGGCGATGACATGCCATTGCAGGCCCAGATTGGCCGATTCCTGCGACAGGC